>DAIDBG010000266.1 GCA_027310225.1 bacterium
CTCTATAGGAGCTTGCCTGAGGATTTTGTCGGACTCGGTCCGACAAAATCCTAAAGGCTGTAATACATCTGGAATTCGAGCGGATGAGTGGACATGCGGAAGTTCGTGACCTCTTCCATCTTGAGCGCGATGTACGCATCCAGCATGTCGCTGGAGAACACTCCGCCGCGGGTGAGTAACGCGCGATCCTTGTCGAACTCCTCCAGCGCCTGCTCGAGAGAGGCGCACACCTTCGGTACCTTGGCCGCTTCCTCCGGCGGCAGATCGTAGAGGTTCTTGTCAATCGGGTCGCCCGGTTTGATCTTGTTCTGGATGCCGTCGAGTCCGGCCATCAGCATCGCGGTAAACGCAAGGTAGGGATTGGTGGTCGGGTCCGGAAAGCGCACCTCGATGCGGCGCCCCTTCGGGTCGGAAACCAGCGGCACGCGCACCGCGGCCGAGCGGTTGCGCGAGGAGTACGCGAGATTGATCGGCGCCTCGAAGCCCGGCACCAGGCGCTTGTAGGAGTTGGTCCCGGGATTGGTGATCGCGTTGAGCGCCTTGGCGTGCTTGAGGATGCCGCCGATATAGTACAGCGCGAGCTCGGAGAGCCCCGCGTAGCCGTTGCCGGTGAAAAGATTCTGCCCCCCCTTTGCGAGCGACTGGTGAACGTGCATGCCCGAGCCGTTGTCGCCCACGACCGGCTTCGGCATGAAGGTCGCAGTCTTGCCGTAGGAATGCGCGACGTTGTGCACCGCATACTTGTAGATCATCATCCAGTCGGCGCGTTTCACCAGGCTGTTGAACTTGGTGCCGATCTCGTTCTGCCCCATGGCGCCCACTTCATGGTGGTGCACCTCGCACTCGACGTCCATCTCCTGCATCGCCAGCACCATCGCCGAGCGGATGTCCTGCAGCGAGTCAACCGGCGGCACAGGAAAATAGCCGCCCTTGATCGGCGCGCGGTGCCCCATGTTGCCGCCTTCGAACTCCTCGCCCGATGACCACGGCGCCTCTTCCGACTTGATCTTGAAGAAGGCCTGGCCCATCTCGATCTTCCATGTCACGGAATCGAAGATGAAAAACTCGGGCTCGGGGCCGAAGAAGGCGGTGTCGGCGATGCCGGTGGATTTCAGATAGGCCTCGCCACGCTTGGCGATCGAGCGCGGGTCGCGGTCATAGCCCTTGCCGTCGGACGGCTCGACCACGTCGCAGGTAAGAAGCAGCGTCGGCTCGTCGGTGAACGGGTCCATGCGCGCGGTATCGGGATCCGGCACCAGGGTCATGTCCGAAGCCTCGATCCCCTTCCAGCCGGCGATGGAGGAGCCGTCGAAGAAGTGGCCGTCGGTAAATTTGTGCTCGCCGAACGCCGAAACCGGCACGGATACGTGCTGCTCCTTGCCGCGGGTGTCGGTGAAACGGAAGTCGACGAACTTCACCTCGTTGTCCTTGATCATTTTCAGCACGTCGGCGACGGTTATTGCCATCTAGCTCTCCTGAAGTTGGTGGTGGACCTTAAAACGGTAAATCGGGACTTTCTACTGAGCAGGAATTGTGCCAAGATTTTTTTGCGAAAGGCATTGTGCCATAAGGGGTTTGTTTCACCTACGCCCCATGGGCTGCACCCATTCAGTGCTGATTCACTCAGCCGGCACTATTGTAGTGCATTACGATCCCCGATTAGGATGATGTAAGATTCGTCTTAATTTCCAGCCGGATACGCGGTGGCGGCCGCTGATTTCGATCCGCCCAAGCTGTCCTATCAAGAAGGAATCGCATGGCAATCACCGAGATTCTTCAGGCCGCTCGCGAGCGTGCGCAAGAGATGGGCCTTCCCTACGACGGAGCCCTCACCCCGCGTGAAGCATACGAAGTGTGGCGACAAGCACCGGGCGCCAGGCTCGTGGACGTGCGCACGCGCGCCGAGTGGGACTACGTCGGACGCATACCCGGTGCGGTCGAGATCGAGCTGCTCACCTATCCCGGCAACCGCCCCAATCCGGCGTTTCTCGCGGAACTCGAGAAACAGGTGGACCATGAATCCCTGGTAATGTTCATCTGCCGCAGCGGCGGGCGCTCGCACAATGCGGCGATGCTCGCCATGCAGGCCGGCTACAGCGCTTCCTACAACGTGATCGAAGGTTTCGAAGGCGACAAGGACGCGCAGGGTCATCGCAACACCACAGGCGGCTGGCGCGTGGCGGGGCTGCCCTGGGTGCAAGGATGAAGGATGACTCCCGCAGTGCGGGAGTGAAAACCAGGCCATCCTTCCGCCTTCGTCCTTCATCCCCGGCATTTCGCGTCGTATCCAGCGTCAACCAGACGATCGCTCCCGCGGCGCTGCCCACGCTGGCCAGCGCCAATATCACGCCCGCGGCCGCCGGCGTGCCGTGGTTGGCGGTAAAGGCGGTGACCGCAATCTCGTAGAGGCCGAACGCGACGGAATAGAGCACGGTGGCGGCGAGCACCGCGAGCAGGCGGGAATGGCGCAGCAGTCCGAGCAGGCTGCGCCGCCCGCCCAGCGCGTGAACGGTCCAGTTCCTGACAGCGACCGAGCGCAGGAAAATGACGTTGCCCGCCGCGGCGCAGACGGCGGCGAACAGCACCGCGCCGAACGGATAGCCGCCGGCGACGAACAGCGCGACGAGCACCGGTCCCACGATGAACAGGGTTTCCACGAGCGCCGAGTCCACCGAATACGCGGCTTGCAGCAGGCCGGGGTGCGGCAGCAGCCGCGGGTAGAGCGCGCGCATGCAGATCGTGATCGGCGGAAAAGACGCGCCCGCGAGGAGCGCCGCGAGCGCGATCCACCCGTGGCGCCCGTTGCTCGAGGCGAGCGCGACGAGGGCGGCGAGCATGCCGGGATAGATCACCGCGCTCACCGACAGCACCGGGCGCGGGCCCAGCCGGTCAATCATGCGCCCCAGCAACGGCGCCACCGTGGCGAGCCCCAGAAATCACTCAGTCACGCGGGGCTCCAGTCAACGAGCCCCGTGTAGGCGGTGACGAGAACGACCAGGCCGAAGGCGATGCGATACCAGGCGAACACGCTGAAATCGTGGCGGCTGATGTAGCGCAGCAGTCCGCGCACGGCGAGAAACGCGCTCGCGAAAGAGGCGACGAAGCCGACTGCGAACAGGCCGAGATCGTCGCCTTGCAGGATCGCGCGGTTCTGGTAGACGTCGAAGGCGACCGCCCCGAACATGGTTGGTATCGCGAGGAAGAACGAGAACTCGGTCGCCGCGCGGCGCGACATGCCGAAATAGAGCGCGCCGATGATGGTGGCCCCGGAGCGCGAAGTTCCCGGGATCAGCGCAAGCGCCTGGGCGAACCCCACCTTAAGAGCATCCCGCCAGCGCATGTCATCCACGGTTTCGACGGTGACACGATGCTCGCGCCGCTCCACCCACAGGATCAGCAGCCCGCCCGCGATGAAGGCGGCCGCCACCGGCAACGGGTAAAACAGGTACTGCTTGATGGCGCCGTGAAACAGCACGCCCAGAACCGCGGCCGGGGTGAACGCAATGACGAGGTTCGCGACGAAACGCCGCTGTGTCGCCTCGGCCCCCAGCCCCGCCAGGGCCGTCCACAGCCGCGCGCGGAATTCCCAGCACACCGCGAGGATCGCGGCGAGCTGGATCACGATGTCGAAAACCTTGGCCTTCTCGCCGTTGAAGCCGAGGAGCTGCCCGGCGATGATGAGGTGACCCGTGCTGGAGATCGGCAGGAATTCGGTGATGCCTTCGACCACGCCGAGAACGAAGGCCTTCACGTAGAGCGCGGCATCCATACCGGCGCTATTCTACGCGACCGCGTCCTTCAACACGCAAGGAAACTGGAATTAGGAAATGGGAAATGCGAGAACGCGGGCCGCGCAGCCGCGCTCCCGCCATTTCCCATTTCCTGTTCACTCGTAGCGGAGCGCTTCGATCGGCAGCAGCCGCGAAGCCTTGCGGGCGGGATAGAACCCGAAGAACACGCCGATGGCGGCCGCAAAGCCCACTGCGAGCAGCACCGCATCCGGCCGCAGTTCCACGCGCCACTGCGCCACATACGCGATCGCGACCGAGCCTGCGATGCCGAGCAGGATGCCGAGCAGCCCGCCGATCAGCGCGAGTGTCACCGCCTCCACCAGGAACTGGGACAGGATGTCGCGGGCGCGCGCGCCGACCGCCATCCTCAATCCGATCTCGCGCGTGCGTTCGGTCACCGACACCAGCATGATGTTCATGATGCCGATGCCGCCGACGAGCAGCGAGACCGATGCCACTGCCGCGAGCAGCAGCGCCATGATGCGGCTCGACTCCTCGCGGGCGGCCAGCACCTCCGCGAGGTTGCGCAGCGTGAAGTCATCGTCCTGGCCCTGCTGCAGCCGGTGACGCTGGCGCAGCAGGCTCCTGATCTGGTTCTCGGCTGCCGTCATGTCGGCGCCGTCGCGAACCTTGACGAAAATCGCTCCCACCGAACGCTGCTTGGCGTGGGCTTCGCCCAGCACGCGGTTGCGCGCCGTGGAAATCGGCATCAGGATCACGTCGTCCTGGTCCTGGCCCATGAGGCTCTGGCCCTTGCGCTCGAGGGTGCCGATCACCGTGAACGGCACCTTGCGGATGCGGATCACCTGGCCGATGGGGTCCCCGTCTCCGAACAGGTTGCGCACCACCGTCTCGCCGAGCAGCGCGACCTTGCCCGCTCCAGTGAGGTCCGTGGGCTCGAACCCCTTGCCGGACGCGATCACCCAGTTGCGCACTTCGAAGTATTCGGGCGTGACGCCGTAGAACACGGTGGACCAGTTGTTGCTCGCCGCGACCACCTGGCCGGCTCCCCGCAACTGGGGGGCTGCCGCCTGCACCTCCGCGATCTCGCGCTGTATGGCGTAGGCGTCCTCTTCCGCAAGCGTAGAGCGCGATCCAGCGCCCATGCGCACGCCGCCCGAGGTCACCGATCCGGGGAGCAGCATGATGAGATTGGTGCCGAGGCCCTGGATCTGCTCCTCGACGCGCGCCTGTGCGCCGGAGCCGATTGCGATCATCGTGATCACGGCGGCGACTCCGATGATGATGCCGAGCATGGTAAGCGTGCTGCGCAGCTTGTTCACGCGCAGCGCGCGCAACGCGATGCGGATGCTGGCCATCCAAGTCATGCTGCCTCCGCCGGGCCTGTAAGGGCCTGAGCCATGCGTCTCATGCCGCTTCCCTATCCAACGCGCGGAGCATAGACTGCGCGTCGGCGGGCCGCGCGACCCGCTGATCGTCCACCACGTGCCCGTCGCGGAAGCCGATGATGCGCGACGCGAAGTTCGCGATGTCGTGCTCGTGGGTGACCAGCACCACTGTCATGCCGCCGCGGTTCAACTGCTGCAGCAGGCCCATCAGCTCGAAGCTCGTCCGGGTGTCCAGCGCGCCAGTGGGCTCGTCTGCGAGGATCAGCACGGGATTGTTGACGAGCGCCCGCGCGATCGCCACCCGCTGCTGCTGTCCGCCCGAAAGCTGCGAGGGCTGGTGGTGCGCCCGGTCGGCGAGCCCCACCTCGGCGAGCCGCGCGAGCGAACGACGGCGCCGCTCCTCGGCCGGGCAGCGGCTGTAGAGCAGGGGCAATTCCACGTTCTCCACGGCGGAGGTGCGGGGAAGCAGGTTGAAGGTCTGGAACACGAAACCGATGCGGCGATTGCGGATCTCCGCGAGCGCGTCGCCCGGAAGCGCCGACACCTTCTCCCCGGCAAGGAAATACTCCCCGCCGGTCGGGGAATCAAGGCAGCCGAGCAGGTTCATGAACGTGGATTTGCCGGAGCCGGAAGGGCCCATCACCGCGACGAACTCGCCGGCCGCGATCTCGAGCGACACCCCGCGCAGCGCCGCAATGGTGTAGCTCTCCATCCGGTAATCCTTGAGGAGATCACGGACGACGATGAGCGGCTGCGTCATATCACTGAATCACTGCTCTTAGAAAAGGCGCGGGCCGCCTGTGGCCTGCGCACGCGCCCTGGTCTCCGTCGGCGTTCCGACGATCACCTGCGAGCCGTCCTGCAGCGCGCCGCCCACCAGCTCGCTGTAGGTGCCGTCGGTCAGTCCCACCCGGACGTTGACGCCCTGCACCTTGCCGGTATTGTCGAGCACCCAAACCCGCCCGCTGGTCACGGTGCGCCCCGAGCGGTCGCCCGCCATCTGCTCGTAGCGGCTGCGCTGTTCGGCGTCGAGCATCTGGGCGATGCGCGCGCGGGATTCCGCGCGCAGCCGCTCGGCCTGCCGGCGCCGTTCTTCCTCGTCGTCGGTCGTCAGGCCCCGGATCCTGTCGCGGGTCTCATTGAGTATCGTATCGAGCTTCGCCTGCTGCTCGGCGTTCAACTTCAGCTCCTTCGCGAGCCGTTCGCGCACGGCCTGCCCCGACTGCGGACCCCCCTTCCCCGCGCTGGCGGGCGCGCCCGCGGGCTCGCGCGCGCCCGCCGCCGCGTCCGCCACGCCCGCTGGTCGGAACCGGAGTGCCGCGTTCGGAATTCTCAGCGCATTCTCGCGCGTGTCGGTCACGATGCGCACGTTGGCCGTCATGCCCGGGAACAGGCTCAAGTCGGGATTCGACGTCGCGATCACCGCGGTATAGGTGACCACGTTCTGCACCACTTGCGCCGCCTTGCGCACCTGCACGACCTTGCCATTGAAGGTGCGGCCGGGGAATGAATCCACCGTGAAGGTCGCGCTCTGGCCCACGCGGATGCGCCCGACCTCGGCCTCGTCAATCGAGGTCTCGACCTGCATGTCGGTCAGATTGCGCCCGATCACGAACAGCGTCGGCGCCTGCAGGCTCGCCGCCACCGTCTGCCCCGCGTCCACGCTGCGCGAGATCACGATGCCGTCCACCGGCGAGCGGATCGCCGTGCGCTCGAAGTCCACTCTTGCCTGCGCGAGCTGCGCTTCGCGCTGCTTGACCACCGCCTCGCTGTTGCGGACCTGCGCTTCGCCCACGCCGAGCTGGGCCTCGGCGGTCTTCAACTGCTCCTGCGCCGCTTCGAACGCGGACTGCGACTTGTCGCGCACCGCGGCCGACACGAAATTCTTCTCGACCAGCAGCTCGTTGCGCCTGAACTCGCGCTCCGCGTCCGCGAGGTTCACCCTCATCCGCGACACCTCCGCCCTTAGCGCGGCGACATTGGCGCGCTGGGTGAGCACGCTGGCGCGCGTCGCTTCCAGGTCGGCCATCGCCTGGTTCACCTTGAGCTGGAACGGCTCGGGATCGATGCGCGCGATCACCTGGCCTTGCGTGACCGGCGAGTTGTAGTCAGCGTAGATTTCCTTGATCTGGCCCGAGACCTGGGAGCCCACCTGCACCGAGACCACGGGATTGAGCGTGCCGGTGGCCGAGGTCACCGCGGTGATGCCGCCGCGCTCGACCTTGGCAAGGCGGTAGTTCGGCGAACCTGCGCGCGCGCCCCACCAGCCGTAGGCCGCGGCGCCGGCCGCGAGCACCACGGCCACGACGGCCGCGCCGATCCCGCGTTTTCGTGACATCCATCCCACCCCGACCTCACCCAGTTGCTTGGTTTTCGGCAGCGGCGTGCAACCGCCGCGTCGTCAGCCATTAGAGTCGTGGATTGTAGCCGAGGTGCCGCGGGGCGCCCACCGGCCGGGGGCCGCAGATGTAACAAAACGTTTCCCCGCGCACCTGCGCGGCGGCTGGCGGCGCCGGTGCTTCAGTGAGCAGAGGGGGCGGTGTCAATCACGGCGTTTACGCCCGGCGGTAGATCTCGGCGCCCTGCTCGACGAATTCCCGGGCCTTTTCCTGCATGCCCTTCTCGAGCGCCTCCTGTTCGGTGACGCCCTGCTTCTGCGCGTAGTCGCGCACGTCCTGCGTGATCTTCATCGAGCAGAAGTGCGGCCCGCACATGGAGCAGAAGTGTGCC
>DAIDBG010000272.1 GCA_027310225.1 bacterium
AGGATCAGCAGATCCGGCCGGAACTCGCGCGCCGCGCGCAGCGCTTCTTCCCCGTTGGCCGCGGTGCGGAATTCGTAGCCGCTCTGCTGCATGAGGAACTCCAGCGAGATGACGATATTGGGATCGTCGTCGGCGATCAGCACCTTCTTTTTCATGTCATGTTCCCGCGACCGCCGCGGCCGGCCGCGGCCGCTCCGCGACGGACAGCGGCAGCGTGAAGGAGAACGTGGCGCCTTCCCCCGGCCGGCTCTCCACCCAGAGCTTCCCGCCGAAATGGCCGATGATCTCACGGCAGATCGGCAGGCCCAGCCCCGTGCCCTGCGGCTTTTCGGTCAGCGTGTCGCCGACCTGCCGGAACTTCTCGAAGATCACCTGCTGGTTCTCGGGGCTGATACCGATGCCGTTGTCGCGCACGTCAACCCGCAGCGCATCCGCCGCGCGCCGCAGCCGGATCTCCACCACGCCGCGCTCCTTGTCGCAGAACTTCGCTGCGTTCGACAGCAGGTTGAGCATCACCTGGACCAGGCGGTCGCGGTCCGAGAACAGCGTCGGCACGCCGGGCTCGAGGTCGGTCACCACGCGGATGTTGCGGTCCTTGAATAGCTGGCTGGTGGCCGTGATCGAATCCTCGATGATCTCCCCGAGGTCCACTTCCGTATTGTGCCATTCGGCATTGCCCGATTCGATCTTGGAGAGATCGAGCACCTGATTGATGAGCCGGGTCAGGCGCTCCGATTCCTTGATGACGATGCCGAGAAACTTCGCGCGCTGCGCGGCGTCGAGATGGGGGTTGTCGTTCAGTATCTCCGAGAACGCGCGGATGGAGGTGAGCGGCGTGCGCAGCTCATGCGTCACCGTGGAGATGAAATCGTCCTTCATGCGGTCCAGTTCCTGGAGGCGTTCGTTCGCGTTGCGCAGTTCCTCGGTGGCGCGCTCGAGTTCTCGTGACTTCTGCTCCAGCCGGTGGCTGTACACGATGATCTGCGAGGCCTCGTCGAGCATCGCCCTGACGTCCTCCGGCGGCAATACTTCCTCCTTGGCCACGGAGGCGATGATGATGTGGGCGGAGGCGGCGCCGATCACCCCCGCGAGCTGCGTTTCGACGAACCGCACGAGAGCGGCGTCGGCCTCGAGCCCCGGGTCCGGCCAGGGCCGGCCCCGGGCGCGCGCATACTGCGCAAAAGCCTCGTCCGCTCCCTCCCGCCCGAGAAAGCGCGCGAGCAGTGCGTGCAGATTCGGGGCCGACGCGGTGCCGCGCCAGAAGCGGGCGTCTCCCTCGCCGCTCTGCCGGAACACATCAACAAACAGGCTCGCCTGGCGCGTTTCCGCCGCGCTCTGCACGCTGAAGAGCGAGACCCCGACATAAGCGCCGACGTTGGCCACCATGCTCCAGATCATGGAGTGCGTGATTTGATCGAGCCCGGTGAGACCGAACAGCGCGAGCGGCTTGAGCAGCTCGATGCCGAACGGCCCGTATGTCATCAGACCCTCCGGCAGCCAGCCGGAGCGTGAAAATGCGGGCATGAGCAGCGTATAAAACCATACCGCAAACCCCGCTGACAGGCCCGCCAGCGCGCCCTTGCGCGTGCCGCCCTTCCAGAAGATTCCTCCCAGTACCACGGGGCCGAACTGGGCAACTGCGGCAAACGAAATGAGACCGATCGAGACCAGCGCATAGGCCTCGCCGGCAAGCCGGAAATACAGGTAGCCGAGCAGCAGCACCAGCACGATCGCCCACCGGCGGATACCGAGAAGCAACCCGCTGAGGTCCTTGCGCTCGTTGAGCCGCAACCGGCGCATCCGCAGCAGTACCGGCATCACCAGGTCGTTGCATACCATGGTGGAAAGCGCGATGGTCTCGATGATCACCATGCCGGTGGCCGCCGACAGCCCGCCGATGAACGCGAACAGGGCGAGCCAGGGGGCCTGCCCGGAGATCGGCAGCGTCAGAACGAAGGTGTCGGCATCCACGGACCCGCCGGGGAATTGCAGCAGGCCCCCGAGCGCGATCGGCAGCACGAACACGTTGATGGCGAGCAGATAGAGCGGAAACAGCCAGATCGCCTTGTTGAGGTGTTGTTCGTTCGTGTTTTCGATTACCGTGACCTGGAACTGGCGCGGCAGAAACATGATTGCCAGCATGGAGAGGATGGTGAGCCAGACCCAGCTCGCGTAGCTGCCCGCGACGCCCTCCATGGGAGTGAGCATTGCCCGCAGCCGGGGCACGGCGGCGGCGCGGTCGAACAGATCGCCGAAGCCGCCGTACACGCCGAACGTGACGAAAATGCCGACCGTGACGAAGGCGAGCAGCTTGACCAGGGACTCGAACGCGATCGCTGCGACCATGCCCTCGTGATGCTCGGTCGAGTACAGATGCCGCGTGCCGAAAAGAATGGTGAATACCGCCAGAATCATCGCGACCCACAACGCAGTGTCCTGCAGCACCGGCACCGGGCCGGCCATCGCGGGCATTGCGGGTCCCGGGTGCCGGGCCAGGATCGTGAAGCTGTTCGAAACCGCCTTCAGCTGAAGCGAGATGTACGGCACGATACCGATCACCGCGATGATCGTCACCACGCCAGCCAGCAGCGCGCTCTTGCCGTAACGCGAGCCGATGAAGTCGGCAAGCGAGGTGATGCGGTGTTCCTTGCTGATGCGGAGGATCTTGCGCATCACGATCCACCACAACGCAATCATCAGCGTCGGCCCGATATAAATAGGGAGAAAGCCGATGCCGTCGGCGGCGGCCCGTCCGACGCTCCCGTAAAACGTCCACGCGGTCGCGTAAACAGCGAGCGAGAGCGCGTAGATGTAAGGATTCGAGATGACCGAGCGACCGGCCTCGGCACGCTTGTCCGCGTAATAGGCGATCGCGAACAACAGCCCCAGGTAGGCGAACGAGGCGACGATGATCACCCAGCCCTGAAGCACTGCGCTTCTCCGGGGCGCTGCCTCAGTCCGGCGCCTCGACGGCCCAGGCCATGAGCACGATCAAGGCCGCCCAGGACACGAACAGGTAAAAATAAAGAAGCGGCACCCCCACAATCATTACCGCGAGATTGAAGAGCGCGAGAAAGGGATAATTGAAGAGCAGGCAGCCCAGTATGAACAGCGCCACCAGACGCGGTCCCTTGATGCTCGGTCGGATCATGTTCCCCCTGAAGCGAAGACTGAAGGGCGAGACGCGTGCTCGCGCGCCGGCGACGGGATGGGCGCTGTTCTTATTTCAATGCACTGCGCCCCCCGCTTTATCCGTTACCTGCCCAGCTCCCTGATCTTGTCAACGATCTCGGGGTTGGCAAGCGTGGACACGTCGCCCGGATCCTGGCGATTGGAGATTGCCGCCAGCACCCGCCGCATGATCTTGCCCGAGCGCGTCTTGGGCATGTCGGGGACGATCACCACGGAGCGCGGCCGGGCGATCGCGCCGATCTCCGAAACCACCGCTGCCGAGACCCTGTTCGCGACGTCGTTGGTTGCTTTCAGGCCGGGCTTGAGCGAGACGTAGAGGTCGGGCACCTTGCCCTTGATCGGGTCGGCGACCGGGACGACCGCCGCCTCCGCCACTTCGGCGACGAGGAGGGCCGCCGACTCGATCGCCTTGGTCCCGAGCCGGTGGCCGGCGACGTTGATCACGTCGTCAATGCGGCCGAGGATGCGGTAGTAGCCGTCCGCCGCCTGCACTGCGCCGTCGCCCGCCATATAGGGCCAGTCGCGCCAGTTCTTGCTCTTGGGATTCTTGCAGTAGCGCGCGTAGTACTGCTGGACATAGCGGTCCGGATCCTTCCAGATGGTCTGAAAGGCGCCGGGCCAGGGGTTGCGGATGCAGATGTTGCCCGCCTTGCCCGAGCCCGCCGGCAGCTCCTTGCCCTCATCGTCGTAGATGACCGGATGCAGGCCGGGAATGGCGGGACCCGCACTGCCGGGCTTCATCTTATGAAGCGCCGGCACCGTGCTGCAGAGAAAGCCCCCGGTTTCCGTCTGCCACCAGGTGTCCACGATCACCGCCTCGCCCTTGCCGACCGATTTGTAGTACCACTTCCACACCTCCGGCTCGATCGGCTCGCCCACCGTCGTCATGTGCTTGAAGCGGTAGCTGTACTTCGCGGGCTCGTCGGGACCGTCGCGCCGCAGCGCGCGGATCGCCGTGGGCGAGGTGTGGAAGATGTTGACGCTGAGCTCCTCGGCGATGCGCCAGGGCCGGCCGGCATCGGGATGGGTCGGCACGCCCTCGTAAACGACCGAGGAGGCGCCCAGTGCAAGCGGGCCGTAAACGATGTAGGAGTGGCCCGTGATCCAGCCGATGTCCGCCATGCACCAGTAAACGTCTTCCGGATGGATGTCCTGGATGTGCTTGGAGGTCCAGGTGACATAGGCGAGGTAGCCGCCGATGGAGTGCTGGCAGCCCTTGGGCCGGCCCGTCGTGCCGCTCGTGTACATGAGGAACAGCGGCGCCTCGGCGGGCATGCGCGCGGGCTCGACGCGCCTGCCGCGGTAGTTCCTGAGCAGATCGTTGACGATCACATCGCGCCCTTCCACGAGCCTCGCCGGGCTCGAGTAGCGGCCCGGGTGGCGCTGCCAGATCAGCACCTTCTCGATCTGGTGGCCGTCCCTGGCCGCCTCGGCGACCGCGATGTCGGCCTTTTCCTTGTGGTCGAGCAATTTGCCGGCGCGGTAGTAGGCGTCCGCCGTGATCAGCACCTTGCTCTCGGAGTCAACCACGCGGTCGGCGCAGGCCTTGCCGCTGAAGCCGCTGAACACCTGAGAGTGGATGACGCCGAGCCGCGCGCAGGCGAGCATGGTAATGGGCAGTTCCGCTACCATCGGCATGTGCAGCGTCACCCGGTCGCCCGCCTTGAGTCCGCAGAAGTCGCTCAGCAGCGCCGCGAACTCGTTTACCTGGACGAACAGCTCCTGGTAGGTGATGTGCTGGACCGTTTCGTGCTCCGGTTCGGGCACGAAATGGATCGCCGTCTTGTTCCTGTGCCTGGCCAGGTGCCGGTCAACGCAGTTGTAGCAGGCGTTGAGCTTGCCGCCGACGAACCAGCGCCAGAAGGGCGGGTTGGTTGCGTCGAGCGTCTTGTCCCATTTCTTGTACCAGTCGAGGAGCTGCGCAAACTCCTCGTAGTAATGGGGGAACTTCTCGAGGCTGAAACGCTTGAAGATGCCCTTGTCGGTCAGATTGGCCTGGGCGACGAACTGGCGCGAGGGAGAAAAATATTTCTCCTCCGGCCAATGCACCGCGATCTGCGCCTCGGAGATATCCGCGGTCTTCGGTTGCTCATTAGCTTTGCTAGCCATGCACTCCTCCAGTTATGGTCTTTCCCGGGGAATGGAAGCACTAAACCACGCTCTTGTAAAGACGCGGTCCCCAGTCCGGCGGGCGGGCGGCAGGGCGCATGGATTATACTTACAATATTCTTACGGCGGGCCTCCCCGCATTGCATGGTAGCGAACCTGGTCAGGTCCGGAAGGAAGCAGCCACAGCTATTTTCTGCAAGTGCCGGGGGTAAGGCTCGCCTCCCTTTTTTCGCCGCGTCGGGATAGGATGCGTTTTTAGCAGGAGCACAACAACATGAACAAGAAATGGTCGCTGCTCGCAACGGCCGCCGTTTTGGCCCTCGGCAGCATCCCGGCGGGGGCGGTGGACGGCGTGGCGGTCGAGGCCGGTCGCGGCAATGGCATTGACATCGGGCGGGTCGCCGTCCAGCAGGACTGGAACCAGCGCTGGTTCCAGGGCGGGGACTGGTACCTCGGCGGCTACTGGGATCTGGGAATCGGCTACTGGAGAGCGAACGCGGCTCCGGGACAAAACGACAACATCACCGAAATCGGTCTGACGCCGGTGTTCCGGCTGCAGCAGAACGACCTCAAGGGCCCTTATCTCGAGGCCGCGATCGGTTTCCACCTGCTTTCCAGGGCCTCGATCGCGGACAAGCGCCTGGGAACCCGGTTCCAGTTCGGCGACTCTCTTGGCGTCGGCTATCGCTTCGGCGCAAAAGGCGCGCTCGACGTGAGCTATCGCTTCCAGCACCTTTCGAACGGCGGCATCAAGCAGCCCAACGACGGAATCAATTTCCACCAGCTCCGGCTGCAGTATCGTTTTTAAGCGAGCGGTAAAAAAAACGGTGAACGGCGGCCGGACCGGTTGTAAAATACCGCCTACATTCCGCCGTTCACCGTTTTTCCAGTGACCCAGGTTCTCGCCCGCAAGTGGCGCCCCAGGACGTTCTCCGAGCTGGTCGGGCAGGAACACGTGGTGCGGGCGCTCGAGAACGCGCTCAGGCAGCAGCGGCTGCACCAGGCCTACCTTTTCACCGGCACGCGCGGCGTGGGCAAGACCACGCTTGCGCGCATCATCGCCAAGGCCCTCAACTGCGAGACCGGCGTGACGGACGCGCCGTGCGGCCGCTGCAGCGCGTGCGTCGAGATTGATTCCGGCCGTTTCGTGGACCTGATCGAGCTCGACGCGGCCTCGAATACCCAGGTGGACAACATGCGGGAACTCCTGGAGAACGCGCTCTATGCGCCGACCGCCGGGCGCTACAAGGTCTATATCATAGACGAAGTGCACATGCTGTCGCGCAACGCCTTCAACGCGATGCTGAAGACCCTGGAAGAGCCGCCGCAGCACGTGAAATTCATACTGGCCACCACCGACCCGCAGAAGGTCCCGATCACGGTGCTGTCGCGCTGCCTGCAGTTCAACCTCAAGCAGATACCGCAGCAGCAGATCGCGGAGCGCCTGCGGCACGTCCTGGAGTCCGAGAATATCCGTTACGAGCCGCCCTCGCTGCTGCTCCTGGCGCGCGCGGCGCAGGGCAGCCTGCGCGACGCCCTGAGCCTGCTCGACCAGGCGATCGCGCACGGCGGCGGCAGCGTCGAGCAGGAGGCGGTGCGGGCGATGCTCGGGGTGGTCGGCCGGGAATTCCTGTACTCGATACTGCGCGCGCTCGCCGCTGGCGACGGCGCGGCCCTGATGGCCGAAGCCGACCGCATGGCGAGCCGCAGCCTGTCGTTCGAGGCCGCGCTGCAGGACCTGGCATCGCTGCTGCACCGGCTCGCGCTGCTCCAGGCGGTGCCCGAGGCGGCCGGCGGCGACGATCCGGACCGGGCGGACCTCGAGAATCTGGCGCAGCGGTTCGCTGCCGAGGATCTGCAGCTCTATTATCAGATCGCAGTACAGGGGCGCGGCGAACTGGGTCTCGCTCCGGACGAGTATGCCGGTTTCACCATGACGCTGCTGCGAATGCTCGCGTTCGCCCCCGTGGAACAGGGCGCTGCTGCGGTGCAGGCGCCGCCCGCGTCCGGGCCGGGGTCAAAAAAAAACCGCGTTGACGCCGCGTGGCCGGAGCTCGTCGAGCGGCTCGGGCTGACGGGCATGGCGCGCATGCTGGCGCAGCATTGCGAGCTGGTCGCCCGCGACGCCGGCCGCATCGAATTGAGGATCGCCCAGGCCCATCAGCACCTTCTGGAGGGGCCGTATCAGGATCGGCTGAAGGCAGCGCTCGAGCAGTACTTCGGCACCCGGCTGCGGCTTTCGGTCGCTCTCGGCGACGGCGCCGGCAGTTCTCCGGCGGCCATCGCCGACCGCGAGAAGCAGCAGCGGCAGGCGCAGGCTATCGCGGCCATCGAGCAGGATCCGTTCGTGCGCGAGTTGGTGGAAAATTTCGACGCGCGCGTGGTGGAATCCTCGATCAAACCGGTGCCGCGAATCGGTGAACAGTGAACGGTAATCCGGCGAGGAACAGAACGTGAAAGGCGGAATCGGCAACCTGATGAAGCAGGCGCAGCTCATGCAGGAGAACATGAAGAAGCTGCAGGAGCAGCTCGCCGGCATCGAAGTCGAGGGCCAATCCGGCGCGGGGATGGTGAAGGTGGTGATGACGTGCCGCCACGAGGTGAAGCGCGTCACCGTCGCCCCCGGCCTCTTGGCGGAAGACAGGGAGATGCTGGAGGACCTGGTCGCCACGGCGGTCAACGACGCGGTGCGGCGCGTGGAGGCCACCGTGCAGGAGAGAATGGCGGGCGTGACGGCGGGGCTGCCGCCCGGCCTAAAACTTCCGTTTTAGGCCTGTTCCAGGTTCCGTGTTCAAGGTTCCGGGTTCAGGAGTCCTGGGAGTTTGTCGGACTTTGCCCCGACAAACTCCTTAAACGTTGAACCTTGAACATTGAACAGCGCAAAGTGTCATGAAAACTCCCTCCAGTCTTGAAGGGTTAATCAACGCTTTGCGCTGCCTGCCGGGAGTGGGGCCGAAATCGGCGCAGCGCATGGCCTTTCACCTGTTGCAGCGCGACAAGCCGGGGGCAGCCCGGCTGGCGGCTGCGCTCGATCAGGCGCTCTCGAAGATCCGGCATTGCGAGCGCTGCAACAGCTACGCGGAAGACGCGGTATGCGAGCTGTGCAGCTCGCCGCGACGCGATGCGGCCCTGCTCTGCGTGGTCGAGACGCCGGCCGATCTCCTGATGATCGAGCAGGCGCAGTGCTACCAGGGCCTGTACTTCGTGCTGATGGGCGCGCTCTCGCCGCTCGACGGCATCGGGCCGAAGGAGATCCATCTCGACCGGCTGATCCGCCGCGCCACCGACGGCGTGGTGTGCGAAGTGATCCTTGCCACCAACTTCACCGTGGAAGGCGAGGCGACCGCGCACCACGTCGGCGAGCTGCTGCGGCAGCGGGGCCTCAGGGTGTCGCGCATCGCGCGCGGGCTGCCGGTCGGCGGCGAGCTGGAGTACGTGGACAGCGGCACGCTCGCACAGGCCGTCGCCGAGCGGCGAGAGGTCTAGGAATTCATCGCGCCCTGGCCCGACAAGTTCCTTATTCAGACCCTATGCCCGCATGGCGGCTGGAACGCACCTCTCCATGAGTCATGATCTGCCCCGAATTGGAACCGGGGCCACGTTCAAGCTGCACAAGGTGCTCGCTCAGGCCGGCCTGGGATCGAGGCGCGCAATGGAGGCGCTGGTCGCCGCCGGGCGCGTGACCGTCAACGGCGCGCCGGCCCGGATTGGGGCGCGGGTCGGCCCTCGCGATGTCATTCAGGTTGACGGCCGTCCGCTGCGCCGCGATACCGGCGGCAGTAAGGTTCGCGTGCTGCTCTATCACAAGCCAGAAGGCGAGATCGTCAGCCGGGACGATCCCGCGGGGCGGGCCAGCGTGTTCGAGCATCTCCCCGGGCTGCGCGGAGCCAAATGGCTGCCGGTCGGGCGGCTCGACATCAACTCGTGCGGGCTGCTGCTCTTCACCACGTCGGGCGAGGTGGCCAACCGCATGATGCACCCGCGCTTCGCGCTGGAGCGCGAGTACGCCGTCCGGTTGCTGGGAAAACTGGCCCCCGAGCAGACCGCCAGGCTCAAGTCGGGCGTCCGTCTGGACGACGGGATGGCGCGCTGCGAGCAGCTCGACCATCAAGGCGGGAAAGGCGTCAATCAATGGTACCGCATCGTCGTCAAGGAAGGGCGCAAGCGCGTCGTACGCCGCCTGTTCGAGGCGCTGGGTTTCAGGGTCAGCCGGTTGATGCGGATTCGGTTCGGGGCCGTCGTGCTGCCGCGGTGGCTGCGGCGCGGGCAATTCAAGGAACTCGCGCCGGAAGAGGTCAGGCGGCTGCTCGCCTCGCTCGGGCTGGAGACGGCCCCTCCGGAGACGCGAGCTGCTCCCGGGTCAGCAGGAACACGTCGCCACCGCCGCTCGTATCGAGCCAGGTGAAAGGCAGCCCCGGCCAGGAT
>DAIDBG010000332.1 GCA_027310225.1 bacterium
CCACCACCCGGTCTTCGGGCACCGCCTGTCTTGCCTCCTGGCTCCGGTGCCATGGCATGGGTTCTTGGCACCGCCTGTGGCGGAGGTTGCTGGCGCAGGCTTCACAACCGTGAATGGCGCGGCCCGGTCCGGCGCCGGCACGAGCGGCTCGTCGCCCTGTTCCGTCATCAGGGTCACCACGCTCACGCCCAATACGACAATCGCCGTGATCGAGATCGGCACCCGCCCAGCGCGGAACAGGAACGCCGCCGGAAGCGGCTGCGCTCCGATTTCACGCCAGGCTGCGGCGAGAATGGCCGCATCGAGGTGCGTTGGCGTCTCCTCCCCGAAGGCGGCGTGGTAAAAGCTGGGCGAGGCGGGGATCGCGCTCTTCCTGCGCCCAGCCGCCGCCCGCCAGCGGATCGTTCAGTGCCATTCGTCCATTCCCTGTCTCATTGTCTCCTTGAGGATATAGCCCCCGCTCTCGACAAACGGGAACAGGGGCGGAGCGGGTTAACCTTGAATGCACGCGCTTCACCCGGCTATACTCGACCAACCCCCAGTCACGTCAGCGAAAAGAGGGCCGGAGGAGCCTGCCATGCCCAAGTTTCCCCCCGAAGCCATCCGCACCATCGCGCTCGTCGGCCACGGCGGCGCTGGCAAGACCACGCTCGCCGAGGCGCTGCTGCACAGGGCGGGGGCCGTGCCGGTCATGGGCAGCATCGAGAAGGGCAGCACGGTGTGCGACTTCGACCCCCTTGAGAAGCAGTACCAGCATTCGCTCAACGCTTCGGTCGTGCACCTGCAGCACGCCGGCACGCGCGTGCACCTCGTGGACACGCCGGGGCTGCCCGACTTCGTCGGACGCGCGATTGGCGCGCTGCCCGCAGTCGAGACCACCGCGATCGTGGTGAACGCCCAGAACGGGATCGAGATGATCACGGTCCGCATGATGCAATGGGCCAAGAAGCGCGATCTCTGCCGCATGATCGTCATCAACAAGATCGACGCCGAGAACGTGAATCTGCCCGCGCTGCTCGCCAGAATCCAGGCCACGTTCGGAAGAGAATGCCTGCCGATCAACCTCCCCGCCGACAGCGGCAGACGCGTGGTGGACTGCTTCTTCAACCCCTCGGGCAGCGCCGATTTCTCATCGGTCGAGGAGGCACACAGCGCACTGGTTGACCAAGTGGTCGAAGTGGACGAAGCCCTGATGGCAACGTATCTCGAGAAGGGCGAAGTCGCGCCGGGAGATCTGCACGCGCCGTTCGAGAAGGCGTTGCGCGAGGGGCACCTGATCCCGGTGTGCTTCGTCTCTGCACGCAACGGAGCGGGCGTGGCCGAGTTGCTCGACGTGGTCGTCAGGCTCATGCCCAATCCCACCGAGGGCAACCCCCCCCACTTCCTGAAGGGCGAAGGCGGGAAAGTCCAGCCGGTACGCGCGGAGCCGGACCCGAAAAAGCACGTGCTCGCGCACGTGTTCAAGGTGGTGATCGATCCGTTCGTCGGAAAGGTCGGCGTGTTCCGCGTGCACCAGGGCACCATCACCAAGGACACCCAGCTCTTCATCGGGGAGGAAAGGAAGGCGTTCAAGGTGGGGCACGCCTACCTACTGCAGGGCAAGGACTTCGTCGAAACCGACGCGCTGGTGCCAGGCGACATCGGCGCTATCGCCAAGGTGGAGGAGGTTCGCTTCGACGCGGTGCTGCACGACTCGCACGAGGAGGATCACATTCATCTCGTGCCGATCGAGTTTCCCACCTCGATGCACTCGCTCGCGATCGAGCCCAAGCGCCGCGGCGACGAGCAGAAGATCTCGGATGCACTGCACAAGCTGGCCGCCGAGGACCCCACTTTCAAGGTCGAGCATAACGCCACGGTCAACCAGACCATCATCAGCGGCCTGGGCGACCTGCACATGCGCTACATCCTCGACCGCATGGCGAACCAGTATCACGTGGAAGTCTCGACCGAGCCGCCACGCGTCCCTTACCGCGAGACCATCACCGCCCGGGCGGAAGGCCATCACCGCCACAAGAAGCAGACCGGGGGCGCAGGCCAGTTCGGTGAGGTGTTCCTCAAGGTCGAGCCGCTGAAGCGCGGATCGGGATTCGAGTTCGTGGACCAGGTGAAGGGCGGCGTCATTCCCAACCAGTTCATCCCCGCGGTGGAAAAAGGCGTGCGCCAGGTGCTGGAGGTCGGACCCCTCGGAGGTTTCCCGGTGCACGACGTGCGCGTCATCGTTTACGACGGCAAGCACCATGACGTGGACTCCAAGGAGGTCGCTTTCATCGCGGCGGGCAAGCGCGCGTTCATGGACGCCATCAGCAAAGCGCGCGCGATCATCCTCGAGCCCATCGTCAATATCGAAATCATCGCGCCCGAGACCAGCATGGGCGACATCGCGGGCGACCTCTCCTCCAGACGCGGCCAGGTAAACGGCACCGACTCGGCCGCGCCCGGCACGCTGGTGATCAAGGGCCAGGTCCCGCTCTCCGAACTCAACAATTATCAGGCGCGGCTGAAATCGGTCACCGCCGGCCAGGGCTCGTACAGCATCGAGTTCTCGCACTATGAGCCGGTGCCGCCCAGCGTCCAGAGGGACCTCGTCGCACAGCACGCCAATAGAGCCGTCGCGCACGCCGAAGAGCAGTAAGCGGCGAGCGTCAATTATTCTATTCACGCTGGATGTTGTGGCTCAACGCCTGCCATTCTCAGCTTATTGCCGGCCACCGCTCGCTCGCCGCTAATGGATGAGATCGTTCTGCGTGGCATGGCCAAATGGCCCGACGTGCCGGCGGTCTACGGCTGGCTCGCGCTCGACCGGCGCGGGCAGTGGCTGATCAAGGGCGAGCGCATTTCCAACCCCGTCGTCACCGCATTCATCGGCCGCAATTATGGGCACGACGCGCAAGGCCGGTGGTTTTTCCAGAACGGGCCGCAGCGCGTGTTCGTATCCCTCGATTACACGCCGCTGATATACCGGATGACAAACCCCGACGGCACACCGCTGAAGCTCGAATGCCATACCGGCAAGCCGGTCGAATCCGTCAGCGGCACGTGGATCGACGAAAGCGGCGTCGTGCTGCTCCTGAGCGAGCATGGCATCGGCATCGTCCATGATCGCGATCTTGGAAAATTCGTGCCGTATTTCATCGACGCCAACGGCAATCCGCTCGCGGAGGGCGTGCTCGACGGCCTGATCGAACTGGAGCAGAAGCAACAAGCGGCGCCGATGTGGCTCGGGTATCGCGAAGCCAACGTCAAGATCGAGCCGATCAGGTCAGCCGAGGTATCCCGGCGCTTCGGCTTCATCGCCCGCCCGGTGCAGCCCGCCGGCCAGGAAGAGTGCTATTAAAAACCGTACGCAACGAATACCGATGTCTCCGCTGATTGACTTTCCCGTGCCTGCGCGGCGTTCGATCCGAGGGCTATTCTGCGATATCGACGACACCCTCACAATCGGGGGTCGGCTGACCGCCGATGCCTACGGCGCGGTGGAGCGTCTGTCGCAGGCGGGCCTGCGCGTGGTGCCGATCACCGGCCGCCCCGCCGGCTGGTGCGACCATATCGCGCGCATGTGGCCGGTCGCCGCCGTGGTCGGCGAGAACGGCGCGTTCTACTTCCGCTACGACCACGGGCGGCGCATGATGAGGCGGCTCTTTGCCGACGACGCCGCGACGCGCGCTGCCAACCGCTCGCGGCTCGGAGCGATCGGCGAGGAAATACTGAAAGCGGTGCCGGGCGCCGCCGTTGCCGCCGACCAACCCTATCGCGAGACCGACCTCGCGATCGATTACTGCGAGGACGTCGCACGGTTGCCGCACGAGACAGTGGACCGCATCGTCGAGCTGATGCAGGCACGCGGCCTGACCGCCAAGGTCAGCTCGATCCACGTCAACGGCTGGTTCGGCACCTACGACAAGCTCGGCATGACGAAGCGGCTCATGATCGAGGAGTTCGCCGTTGATCTCGACGCGGAGCGCGAGCGTCATGTCTTCGTCGGCGATTCGCCCAACGACGCGCCGCTGTTCGCCTATTTTCCGCACGCCGTTGGGGTAGCGAACATACGCGGGTTCGCGGGCGGGCTTGGCCATGAGCCCGCGTACGTGACCACCGCGGCGGCCGGGGCGGGCTTCCGCGAACTCGCCGACCTGCTCCTCGCTGCACGCTGAACCCGGTCTCTCAACAGCATGATTGACTTACGCAGCGACACTGTCACCCGTCCCACCGAGGCCATGCTCGAATCCATGCGGGAGGCCACTTTCGGCGACGACTCGCGCGACGGCGACGAGACGGTGAAAAAGCTCGAGGCGATGGCCGCCGAGCGCACCGGCAAGCAAGCCGGCGCCTTCATGCCGAGCGGCACCATGGCGAATCTGGTGGCGATGCTCACCCACGCGCAACGCGGGGGCGAGGTGCTGCTCGAGGACGGCTCGCACACGCTGAATTCCGAGTTGGGCGGGATCGGCGGCATTGCCGGCCTGTTCTATCGCGGCATACCGGGCAGGCGCGGTGCGATGAACCTCGACGCGCTGCGGGAAGCGATCCGGCCGGTCACCCGCTACCACATGGGAACGACGCTGGTATGGATGGAGAATACCCACAACCGTGCGGGCGGCGCGGTGTTGCCGCTCATGCACATGCGGAAGGTGTACGGGCTCGCGCACGATAACGGGGTGCCGGTCCATCTCGACGGGGCGCGCATCTTCAACGCAGCAATTTCGCTCGGCGTGCCGCCGAGCGAAATTGCTCAATATTCCGATTCGGTCTGTTTCTGTGTTTCGAAGGGGCTCTCCGCCCCCGTCGGATCGATTCTTTGCGGAAGCCGGGAGTTCATCGAGCGGGCGCGCGCCTACCGCCGCATGGTGGGCGGCAACCTGCGCCAGGCGGGGCCCCTCGCCGCTGCCGGCATCGTCGCGCTGGAGACCATGGTGGACCGCCTCGTGGAAGACCATCAGACCGCAAAGCGCCTCGCGGAGGGACTCAACCGCGTCGAGCCGAGCCTGTGCGAACCGAAGGAAGTCGAAACCAACCTCGTGCGGGTGGATGTCAGGAAGAGCGGGCGCCGCGCCGCGCAGTGGTCGGTGGAGCTGAAGACGAACGGCGTGCTGGTCGCTGCCGCCGATATCTACGTCCTGCGCTTCGTCACCCACCGTCACATCTCGGCCCCGGACGTGGACGCGGCGGTGAGCGTCTTCGGTGAGCTGTGGAAGAAGCTCTAACCACTGAGGACGCGGAGAACGCAGAGGACAGACCGGCACCTTGTAGTTTTTCTCTCTCCCCCTCCCCGGCGCCCTCTGCGGCGGGAGGTTGATTCAAGATTATCCCGCGCTAGCGAATGCGCCGTGCGGGGAAATCTTCCTCGATCTTGTCGCGGAAGAAGCTCTCCGGCGAAGGCGAGTTGACGAACTGCCAGTGCACCTCGGATGAAACGCCGGAGTAGCGGACGATCGAACCGCTCGAGAACTCGATTTCCAGCACCCGCCCGCCCGCGTCGCAGCCGACCGAGCGGATTCGTGGAGCGCACCACGATCTCGGGCGCAGCGGCGCCGGCCACGCCGCGACTCAGGATGAGAACGAAGAACAACCAAGGCAACAGATGTCTTGCGTTCATTGCCTCCTTGCGGGAAACGCGGGATGACAGGGTTACGCCTGTATTGTAGAGACATCGGGCGACTGGCTGCCGGGTCGCGTGGAAAAATCGGCGGACGGCGTGGAACCGTCCCGGGGAGGGAAACACCGTGCCCACGGCACGCAACCTGCATGCGGCCGCCGCCGGACCGCAGGCTTTTAGGGCTTGTTGCCCATTGGAAACGGCCAGGCCCCCGGGATGACTACCGGCCGGGGCGCGACCGGGGCCGGCGCGGGGGCGGCGGCCGTGGGACGCGCCTTGCGTCCGGCCGCTTTTCTCCTGCCCCGCTTCCCGCCCGCCGGTCGTCTCTTCGCGGCCTTGCGCTTCGTGCCGCGGCGAGCCGTTTCCCTGCGGACCAGCTTTTTCTTTTTTCTCTTCGCGGCCCGTTTCCTGCCGGCCTTTCTCGCCTTCGCCATTTAAGCCTCCTGTCACATCGTCTGGACGCCGCGCGACCTTGAGCGCAACGCCGTCGTTACGGCAGCCCAGCCAGCATGGCGTTGCTGCCGACTGCCCCGGCGCGAGCGCCGGGCGGTTCCCCTCAGTGCAAGGCCGCCTGGGCCTTGCTCGCGAGATCGCGATACAGCCGCTCCGGATCGAGGTTGATGCCGCCTTGCCAAGTGACCGTGTTCGACACCGGATCGATCGCCACCCGGCTGAAGATGTCCTCGTCGGACAACACCCAGTACGACTTGGTCGTGACCAGGTCACCGAGGTAGACGCGCCCTTCCAGCCCGTCGTCGAAACGGAGCCAGAGCGTGTAATTGCCTTCGGCGCGACATTCGATGATGGTATGCATGCTCGGTCTGCAGCTGCGGTAACGCCGGTTCATCAAGCTTGAACCCAAGATATCGCGCCTCCCTCTCGGTTGTTGATCGAAGTTTTTCTGCGAAACGGCCCCCGGTCCGCTAATCCCAGGAAAGTGCTCCGCCGGTCTGATACTCGATCACTCTCGTCTCGAAGAAATTCCGTTCCTTCTTGAGATCCAGCATCTCCGCCATCCACGGGAACGGGTTGGCCGCACCTTCGAACAGCGGGTCGAGCCCGATCTGCTGGCAGCGGCGATTGGCGATGAAGCGCAGGTACTCCTTGAACATCGGCGCGTTCAGCCCCAGCACACCGCGCGGCATGGTGTCCTCGGCGTAGCGGTACTCCAGCTCCACCGCTTTCCTGAAGAGCTCCCTGGTTTCCTCGCGGAATTCCGGCGTCCACAGGTGCGGGTTCTCGAGCTTGATCTGGTTGATGAGATCGATGCCGAAATTGCAGTGCATGGACTCGTCGCGCAGGATGTACTGGTACTGCTCGGCCGAACCCGTCATCTTGTTCTGCCGCCCGAGGGCGAGGATCTGCACGAAGCCCACGTAGAAGAACAGTCCCTCCATCAGGCATGCGAACACGATCAGGCTCTTCAGCAGCTTCTGATCGGCCTCTGGCGTGCCGGTCCTGAACGAGGGGTCGGTCAGGGTGTCGATGAACGGGATCAGGAACTCGTCCTTGTCCCGGATCGAGGAGATCTCGTGGTAGGCGTTGAAGATCTCGGCTTCCTCGAGCTGCAGACTCTCCACGATGTACTGGTAGGCGTGGGTGTGGATCGCCTCCTCGAACGCTTGGCGCAGCAGGTACTGGCGGCACTCCGGGGCAGTGATGTGCCGGTAAGTGCCGAGCACGATGTTGTTCGCAGCGAGCGAATCCGCGGTGACAAAGAAGCCGAGATTGCGCCTGACGACGCGGCGCTCGTCCTCGGTGAGGCCGTTGGGATCTTTCCACAGCGCGATGTCGCGGCTCATCTGGATCTCCTGCGGCATCCAGTGGTTGGCGCACGCCGAGAGGTACTTCTCCCACGCCCACTTGTACTTGAACGGCACCAGCTGGTTGACGTCGGTCTGGCCGTTGATGATGCGTTTGTCAGCGACGTTCACGCGCCGGAACTGCATCGCATCCGTTTGCGGATGCAGAAGCGGTACAGCGCCGACCGCCGTTTGCAGCGCAGGCCCGGGGCCCGCGCTTGCCGTTTTATGCTCTCCGAATTGCAGCATCTTCAGTCTCCTTTATCGCTGTTTTGGGTGGACACTTTCCCGCGCGACCGCCGCTGCTTTATCAATGTTGTAGGTGTAGCGGCTTTTCGCGCCGGTGAAGCATTCCTCTCGAAAAAACCGTGATCGGTGACCCGTTAGCTTGCTTCCTATTGGCAGGATTCGCACTCGGGATCGCCGACCTTGCACAACTTCGGCTCCTCTAAAGCAAGCCCGCCGTCGGCGGGCACGGCATTGAGCTGCCCGGCCTTGGCCGTTGACTTCTCGGCCGAGGTCGCGCCGAGCGTGCGCAGGTAGTAGGTGGTCTTCAGCCCCCGTATCCACGCCAGCTTGTAGGTTTCGTCGAGCTTCTTGCCCGAGGCGCCCGCCATGTAGATATTGAGCGACTGAGATTGGTCGATCCATTTCTGCCGGCGCGCCGCGCATTCGACCAGCCATCTCGGCTCGATCTCGAAGGAGGTGGCATAGAGGCTGCGGACGTCTGGCGGGATGCGGTCGATCTTGGCGAGCGAGCCGTCGAAATACTTGAGGTCGGCGATCATCACCTCGTCCCACAGGTTGAGCTTCTTCAGATCGCGCACCAGGAACTCGTTCGCCACGGTGAACTCACCCGACAGGTTCGACTTCACGTACAGGTTCTGATAGGTGGGCTCGATCGACTGCGAAAGCCCGGTGATGTTGGCGATGGTCGCGGTGGGCGCAATCGCCAGGCAGTTGGAGTTGCGCATGCCGACCTGCTGGACGCGCTTCTTGAGCGCCTCCCAGTCGAGCGTGGTGGATAGGTCACACTCGACGTAACCGCCGCGCTCCTCGACGAGCTTCTTGAGCGTGTCGAGCGGCAGGATGCCGCGATCCCACAGCGAGCCCTTGAAGGTCGAATACGGCCCGCGCTCCTCCGCAAGATCACTCGAGGCGCGGTAGGCGCAGTAGGCGATGCTCTCCATCGAGCGGTCCGCGAACTCCACCGCCGCCTGCGAGCCGTACGGGATGCGCAGCATGTGCAGGCAGTCCTGAAAGCCCATGATGCCGAGCCCCACCGGACGGTGCTTGAAGTTGGAGTTACGCGCCTTGTTGACCGAGTAGAAATTGAGGTCAATCACGTTGTCGAGCATGCGCATCGCGGTGCCGACCGTGCGCTTCAGCTTCTCCATGTCCATGCGGCCGGTCGAGACGTCGAGGTGCGCCGGCATGTTGACCGAGCCCAGGTTGCAGACCGCGATCTCGTCGGAGCCGGTGTTAAGCGTGATCTCGGTGCAGAGGTTGGAGCTGTGCACCACGCCCGCGTGCTGCTGCGGGCTGCGCAGGTTGCACGGGTCCTTGAACGTGATCCAGGGATGCCCGGTCTCGAACAGCATCGAGAGCATCTTGCGCCACAACTGCAGCGCCTGGATCTTCTTGTAGGGCCTGATCTCGCCGTGCGCTGCCCTCGCCTCGTACTCGATATAGGCATTCTCGAACGCCCTGCCGTACTTTTCATGCAGATCCGGCACGTCGGAGGGCGAGAACAGCGTCCATTCGCCGTTCTCCATCACGCGCTTCATGAAGAGGTCGGGCACCCAGTTCGCGGTATTCATGTCGTGGGTGCGGCGACGGTCGTCGCCCGTGTTCTTCCGAAGCTCAAGGAACTCCTCGATGTCGAGATGCCAGGTTTCGAGGTAGGAGCACACCGCGCCCTTGCGCTTGCCGCCCTGGTTGACGGCAACGGCGGTATCGTTCACCACCTTCAGGAATGGCACGACACCCTGCGACTTGCCGTTGGTGCCCTTGATATGGGAGCCCAGCGCGCGCACCGGCGTCCAGTCGTTGCCTAGCCCGCCGGCGAATTTCTGCAGCAGCGCGTTCTCCTTGATCGCCTCGTAGATCCCGTCGAGGTCGTCGGAGACGGTGGTGAGGTAGCAGCTCGCGAGCTGCGAGCGTCGCGTGCCAGAGTTGAACAGTGTCGGCGTCGAGCTCATGAAATCGAAGCTCGAGAGCACGTTGTAGAACTCGATCGCACGCGCCTCGCGCTGGTCTTCCGGCTCGTTCAGCGCCAGGCCCATCGCCACGCGCATGAAGAAGATCTGGGGCAACTCGATGCGGCGGCCCTGCACATGCAGGAAGTAGCGGTCGTAGAGGATCTGCAGGCCGAGATAGGTGAACCTGAGGTCGCGGTTGGCGTCGAGCGCCGCCCCCAGGCACTTAAGATCATAGCCTCCGAGGCGCTCGTCCAGAAGCTCCGCCTCGACGCCCTTGCGGATGAACCCGGGCAGGTAATCGGCATAGCGCGCGTGCATTTCCGCCTGCGTCACTTCCTCGCCCAGCGTTTCCTGCCGCAGCGAATGCAGCAGCAGGCGTGCCGTCACGTAGCTGTAACCGGGGTCTTGTTCGATCAGCGCACGCGCGGCGAGGATCAGGGACTTTCGCACTTCCTCGATCGGCACGCCGTCGTAGAGGTCGCGCTGCATCGCCTTCAGAATGGGCCCGGGGCTCACATCGTGCCCCAGCC
>DAIDBG010000248.1 GCA_027310225.1 bacterium
CTCAAGCTCTATCCGTGGGTTTGCGGCCGGTGCGGGCGACAATTCACGAGCGCGAACGTGCAGCTGCTCGAGGTCCATCACCGGGACGGCAATCACGACAACAACCCGCCCGACGGCAGCAACTGGGAATTGCTGTGCACCTACTGCCACGAAGCCGAGCACCGAAGGGTTCTGGACAGCGCCGGACCCGGCGGGCAGCCGGCCGGCGGCGGGCAGGACGCCCAAGCCACCTACCGGCCGTTCGAAGCTCTTGCCGAGATGCTCAAGCAAAAATCCGACAAGGATGGCAAATCGTGATTCGACCCAACCGTAGTCTGAAGCAGCCCGGCTCCTCTTTCTGAGCGCGCATCGTGAAACACCCATCCCTAAGGGGGTTGTAATACAATGAGCCCGCAGGGGGATCGCCAGAATCCTCCATTTTCCACAAAGGAGGGCTCAGTCATGTTCAGACGTACGCTTACCTTGTTCGTCGCCGGCCTGACGCTGGCTTTCGGCGCCGCGGCATGGTCGCAGGTCAAGGACATTCCCTGGGGCACTTCCGCCGTCGGGTCGTCCGGATACAAGGCGCTCGTCGTGCTCGCGGAGGTGCTGAACCGCGAGATGCCGAAGTATCGCGTCACCGTCCAGCCCACGCCCGGTGCGATTGTGTCCGTCAAGGGTTATGCGACGGGCCAGTTCGAGGGCTACTACGGCGCCGACATCGCCTTCTACGAGCTCGCCAACGACATCAATCGCTTCAAGGGCTTCAAGGCGAGCATGAAGCGCCAGCCCGTGCAGTCCTTCTGGGCGTTCACCGTCGAGGTCGGCACGGCGGTCAACTCGCGCGACCGGGGCAAGTTCAAGTCATGGGCCGATCTCTCCGGCAAATCCGTGTTCACCGGGCCGCTGCCCTGGGACGTGCGCGCCCAGCTCGAGCGTGCGTACAAGGCGCTCGGCGTGAACTTCCAGTATCGCCAGGTCGATCTCTCAGCCGCCGGATCCCTGCTCCAGGGAGGCAGCATCGACGCGTTCATCATCTACACCAACGGCGAGGCGACGACGGCGCCGTGGATCACGGAGGCCTCGCTGGCGGTGGACTGGGCCGCCCTCAACCCGAGTGCCGCAGAGCTCGCCGCGCTGAAGAAGGCCGGCTTCGCCGTTACCGAGGTGAAGCCCGACGTTTTCAAGAAGAATGTTTACACCGACAGGGTCACTCTCCTGCCGTTCTTTTATGGCTTCCACGTGGGCCTCGAGGTGCCCGAGGACGACGTGTATCAGATGCTCAAGGTGATCGAGAAGAACCTGCCCGACCTGGTCAAGGGCGATCCCGGTTACGCGCAGATTGCCAAGGACATGCCCGGGTTCCAGCGCCGCGGCGTTGCCTCGTCGGTGGATTTCGTTCCAATCCATCCGGGCCTCGCGAAGTACATGCGCGAAAAGGGCGTGTGGGACGCGAAGTGGGACGCCCGGGTCGCGAAGAAGTAGGACCAGGAGTTTGTCGGACTTGGTGTCGACAAACTCCTCAGTCCGACGGGCTGCCCGTGAATTGAGTCCGGGGGTGGACGCGCCCATGCGCCCCCCGTCTTTCGTATGGACCCGACCCCCACCATGACTGCTTCCGCCGCGCCCACGCCACGGGCTCGCGCCGCGATCGACGGGCTCTACTATCTGACCGCGGTTTTCTTCTTCGTCTATCTGTTCGTGTATTACTGGGCGAGCGCGGGCGGGCCGGTTCTGCTCGCGATCACGCTGGTCCCGGTGACCTTCATCCTGTTCACGCTCGACGCGCTGCGCAAGGACGAGTTCTACCCGCGGCTTCCGGCGGCCGCTAATTACGCCATCGCCGCCGCCTACATCGCGATCTCGATCGCCGCCGCCATGTACATGAACACGGAATACGTGGAGATCGGCACGGTGCGCGCCGGAATCTGGAGCACGACCGATCTCATCATCGGCGGGTTGATGGCCGTGCTGATCCTGGAGTACTCGCGCAAGCGTTACCTGCCGCTGTTCATCCTGAACATCGTCCTGATCCTCTACGCGGTGTACGGCTGGGTGGTGCCCGGCATGTTCTTTCATCCGGGGCTCAGCTGGCGGCGCATCGTGAGCGCGATGAGCGTTGAAACGGCGACCGGCATCTTTTCCAACCTGCCGCAGCTCGCGCTCACCTTGATCGGCTCGTTCATCCTGGTCCTCGCTGCGCTGCGCGCCTTCGGCTGCGTGGACTCGATCCTCAGGGCCTCCAAGCAGGTCGCCGCACGCTCGCCCCACGCCCTGCCGCAGTCCGCCGTGCTCGGCTCGATGGGTGTGGCCACCGTGAGCGGCAGCAGCGCGGCCAACGCCATCACCGTGGGCTCGGCGACCATCCCCGCGATGATCGGCGCCGGCATGCCGCGGGTGGTCGCGGCTGCCATCGAGACAGCCTCCTCGCTCGGCGGGCAGCTCATGCCGCCGGTCATGGGTATCGCCGCCTTCCTGATGGCGGAGTTCCTCGGGCGCAGCTACTTCGACGTCGTCGCGCGCGGGTACGCGCCGGCGATCGTCTATTACGTTGGTGTCAGCGTGTCGGTTTATCTGCTGTCAACGCGCTACCGCGCGCGCCTCGATTCGGTGTCGGCCGAGAGGATGGAGTGGGCCGACTGGATCAACATCGCCGCGTTCGTCGCTGTCGTGGCCGGGCTGATCGGCCTGATGGCCGTGCTGAACCTCGCCCCGATGTTCGCCGCGCTCTACGTCTTCCTCGCCGTGGCCGGCTTCCTGATCGCCGCGCACCTGGCGGCGATCGCGCGGGCACGCGGGCGGTCGTGGCGGGCGCTCGCCGCACCGCTCGGGCGCTTCGTTGACAACTTCGCGAGCATGACCGCCGATCTCACCCTGCTGCTGGCGACGCTCTCGATCATGACGGGGGCGCTCGTCATCACCGGCGTGCCGACCAAGATCGGCGCCATCCTGATCCAAGCCGCCGGGATCAATCTCACTGCCATGGCGCTCGCCGCCTTTTTCTTCGGTGCGCTGCTCGGAACAGGACTGCCGCCGGCGCC
>DAIDBG010000343.1 GCA_027310225.1 bacterium
CGCCTGCATGCATTGCTCGGATCCACCGTGCGCCGCGGTGTGCCCGGTGGACGTTTTCTACAAGACCTCTGAAGGCATCGTGCTGCACGACAAGGACCTGTGCATCGGCTGCGGCTACTGTTTTTACGCCTGTCCGTTCGGGGCGCCGCAGTTCCCGCAGGATGGCGCGTTCGGCCTGCGCGGCAAGATGGACAAGTGCACGTTCTGCGCCGGCGGCCCCGAGCCCGATTTTTCCCCGGCCGAGTTCAAGAAGTACGGCCGCAACCGTATCGCCGAAGGCAAGCTCCCGGCCTGTGCCGAGCAGTGCGCCACCAAGGCGCTGCTCGGCGGTGACGGCGACGTGATCGCCGACATCTACCGCAGGCGCGTCACCACCCGCGGCAAGGGCTCCGAGGTCTGGGGCTGGGGCACCGCTTACGGCAGGCCGGAGAAGCAGGCCGCAACGCAGCCGGGAGGCAAGTCATGAGAAAACGATTCCTCATCGCCGTCGCCGCATTGCTGCCCCTTGTCGCGGCCGGCTGCGGCGAAAAGCCCACGGTCACGGTTTACAAGCAGGGCAAGTACCAGGGCAAGCCGGACACGCAGCCTTGGGACAGCAGTCAGTCGCCCACCAGCCAGCCGAACCAGTGGCAGAAGGGGGACAAGGGCGCCTGGGAAAAAGCGCTCAAGGCGCGTACTCTTGGCCAGAACGAATACGAACGGATAATCGCCCACTGACATCAAAGGAGAAGGCGATGCGCGGCAATTCTGCGTTGCGGTGGGTGACGTGGCTGTCCGTCGCACTGTTTGCGGCACTGCTTCCGCAGGCCGCCATTGCGGCCGGGGACCTCGCGCAAGAGCAAGCCGAGCGGCAGATCACGCAGCCGCTCAACAACGCGCCGCTGTGGCGCGGGGTGCGCAAGGGAGAAAACCCGCCGTACCAGACCACCCAGGTGCGCGGTGTCGAGACCAACGTGCTGATCCAGACGGAGGGCCAGATCTGGCGTGAGATCCGCAACGGCCCGGTCACCATCTATGGCGGCTGGCTGCTGATCGTGGTGACGGCGCTGATCGCCCTCTACTACTACACCAAGGGCGCGCTCAAGCTGCACGAGAAGCCGACCGGCAGGATGATCGAGCGCTTCTCGCCCTGGAACCGCATCCTGCACTGGACGACGGCGATCAGCTTCGTGATCCTCGCCGTGACCGGCATGATCATCCTGTTCGGCCGATATGTCCTGATCCCGATGTTCGGCTACGGCCTGTCCTCCTGGCTCGCGGCCATCGGCAAGAACCTGCACAACTTCGTGGGACCGGTGTTTGCGGTTTGCGTCATCCTGATGTTCGTCACGTTCGTCAAGGACAACCTGCCGAAGGCCTATGACTGGTTGTGGGTCAGGAAACTCGGAGGCATGTTCGGCGACCGCGGGCATGTGCCGTCCGGTCGCTTCAATGCCGGCGAGAAGGTCTGGTTCTGGCTCGGGGTGACGGCGTGCGGCGTCGTGGTGAGCGTCACCGGCTTCGTTCTCGACTTCCCGAATTTCGGGCAGGGACGGGGCACGATGCAGCTCGTGAATGTGATCCACGCGAGTGTCGGGATGCTGTTCATCGCGATGGGGCTGGGCCACATCTACATGGGCACGATCGGCGTGGAAGGGGCCTACGAGTCCATGCGCAACGGAATGGTGGACGAGGCCTGGGCCAGGGAGCACCACGACTACTGGTACAACGAAGTGAGGGCACGGAAGGGCCGCGCCCCGGGCGGAGCGCCTTCGCCGGTTGCCGCCGCCCCGATGAAGGAGGGATGGAAAACATGAGCGCCCCGAGACTGTGGAAGCTGTTACCGGCGCTGCTGGTCACGTGCGTGGTAGGCGTTGCTTACGCCAAGCTTCCGGCTCAGCCGGTTGACCCGGCCAAGGCGGAGGAGGCCAAGAAAAAGGCTGCGGAAGCGGCGAAGAAGGAAGCCGAAGCCTTGGGCAGGGCCCAGGACCGCGTCGCCGAACGCTACAGGAAGGAAAAGGGGATCAAGACGTCAGCCTCGGCCCCCGCTCCGAAAAAGAAGAAATAACCCTGAAAACCGCAGTTCATGACCGGCAAGCCGCTCGTTGAAAAAAGCCCGGCGGGAGCCGGGCTTTTTTTCTGGCGCAGACGCAGTTTCAGGCGGGGGTGACAGGGATCTTGCCGATCCGGGCGCGCCACTCGCGCGGACCGGTATCGTGCACCGCGTTGCCGTTCGTGTCCACCGCGACCGTGACCGGCATGTCCTTCACCTCGAACTCGTGGATTGCCTCCATGCCGAGATCGTGGAACGCCAGCACGCGGGCGCCGCGGACCGCCTTCGAAACGAGGTAGGCGGCGCCGCCCACGGCGATCAGGTGCACTCCCTTGTGGCGCTTGATCGCCTCGACCGCCTGTTGCCCGCGCTCCGACTTGCCGATCGAGCCCAGCAAGCCGGTCTTGCCGAGCATCAAGTCCATGAACTTGTCCATGCGGCGTGAGGTGGTGGGGCCGGCCGGGCCGACCGCCTCCTCGCGCACCGGCTCGACCGGCCCCACGTAGTAGATGAAGCGGTTGCTGAAGTCCACCGGCAGCTTTTCGCCCTTCGCAACGAGGTCGGCGATCCGCTTGTGCGCGGCATCGCGGCCGGTCAGGATCCTGCCGGTGAGCAGCAGCCGGTCGCCGGCCTTCCAGGCGGCGATCCCGGCCCTGGTGAGGGTTTCGAGGTTGACGCGCTGCGCGCCGCTCGCGAGATCCAGGGTGAGCTTCGGCCAGCGCCCGAGGTCCGGCGGCTCGAAATGCACGGGACCGCCGCCGTCGAGATGGAATTCGATGTGGCGCGTGGCGGCGCAGTTGGGAATGACGGCGACCGGGAGCGCGGTGGCATGGGTCGGGTAGTCGAGCACCTTGACGTCGAGGACCGTGGCGAGCCCGCCCAGGCCCTGGGCGCCGATGCCGAGGGCGTTGACCTTCTCGTACAGTTCAAGCCGCAATTCCTCGGTGCGGTTCTTCGGTCCGCGCGCTTTCAGTTCGTGCATGTCGAGCGGCGCCATCAGCGACTCTTTCGCCAGCAGCATGGCTTTTTCAGCGGTGCCGCCGATGCCGATTCCCAGCACCCCCGGCGGGCACCAGTCTCCGCCCATCGCCGGGACCTGCTCGAGTATCCAGTCCACCACGCTGTCGCTCGGGTTGAGCGTGACGAAGCGCGCCTTGTTTTCCGACCCGCCGCCCTTGGCGGCGAGCCTGACCTCGACGCGGTCGCCGGCAACGACCTCCATGTGCACGACCGCCGGCGTATTGTCGCGCGTATTCCTGCGGGCGCCGGCCGGATCGGCCAGCATCGAGGCGCGCAGGGGGTTGTCCTTGTCGGTGTAAGCGCGGCGCACGCCTTCATCCACCATTTCCTGGATGCTTTTCGTCGCGTCCCAGCGCACGTTCATCCCGATCTTGAGGAAGACGACAGGGACGCCCGTGTCCTGGCACATCGGACGGTGGCCTTCGGCCGCCATGCGCGAATTCATCAGGATCTGGGCGATCGCGTTCTTCGCGGCCGGAGATTGCTCGTGCTCGTACGCCTCGGCCATCGCCTCGATGAAGTCCACCGGGTGGTAACAGGAAATGTACTGGAACGCCTCCGCGATACTCCGGGTGAAATCTTCCTGCTTGATGACGGTCATGGTTGAGTGCTCGCGCAATCCGTTCAAGGTTCAGACGATGCTTTCCATGACTTGCACCTCGACCAGCGCACCTGGGGAAACGTTGCCCTGCTCGGTTGGCAGGATGATGAAGCAGTTCGCCTCCGACATCGAGCGCAGGATGCCCGAGCCCTGCTCGCCGGTGACGCGCACGCTCCAGGTTCCGTGCGAATCGCGCTCAAGCACGCCACGCTGAAATTCCGTGCGTCCCGGTGCTTTCTTGAGGGCGGAAGTGCACGGAACCTTGAATGTCGGAAGGGGCGGGACCGGGTCGCGGCCGGAAAGCTTGAGCAGCGCATCCCGCACAAACTCGTAGAAGGTGACCATGACTGACACCGGGTTTCCTGGCAGGCCGAAGAAGTGCGCTGAACCGATCTTGCCGTAGGCGAGCGGCCGCCCGGGCTTCATGGCGATCTTCCAGAACACCACTTCGCCCAGCTTGTTCAGAAGGTCCTTGACGAAGTCGGCCTCGCCGACCGAGACGCCGCCGCTGGTGATGACGACGTCGGCCGCGGCGGCCGCGTCGCCGAATGCCTTTTCGAGCAGCCTCGGGTCGTCGCGTACCACGCCCAGGTCGCTCACCTCGCAGCCGAGGCGCGTCAGCATCCCGTGGAGGGTATAGCGGTTGCTGTCGAAGATCTGGCCTTCCTCCGGCTGCGTGCCGATCGAGACCAGCTCGTCCCCGGTGGAAAAGAACGCGACCCGCAGCCGGCGGTACACCGCGATTTCACCGATGCCGAGCGAGGCGATCAGCCCGATCTCGGCCGGGCGCAGCGCGAGCCCGCGCTTCAACGCGACCTGTCCCGCGGTGAGGTCTTCGCCGGCACGGCGCAGGTTCTGGCCCTTCCTGTGCCCCGGACCGATCGTGACCCGCTCGCCATCGGATTTCGCGTGCTCCTGCATGACGATCGTGTCCGCCCCCTGTGGCACTACGCCGCCCGTCATGATGCGCACGCATTGCCCGGCGCCCACCGCGCCTTTGAAGGGCGCGCCGGCGAAGGCGCTGCCGGTGAGATCGAGCGTGACTTCTCCCTCCGGCTTGAGGTCGGCGTGCCGGACGGCGTAACCGTCCATCGCGGAATTGTCGTGGGCGGGCACATTCAGAGGCGAAATCACGTCTTCAGCCAGTACGCGCCCCAGCGCGGCTCGCACGTGAACGCGCTCCGTGGCCACGACCGGGGTCAGAAAGCGCGCGATGACCTCACGCGCCTTCTCGACTGGCATGGAATTCGGGTCGTAGTCGTCGGCGCAGCTGATGGCGCGCAGGGATGGGGCAGGGTTGTTCATCAGGTTAGAGGCAGTCCAGTACAGCCGGAATTTTACGCGGATTTGCGCCGGTGCGGCCTACGATAGCCCGCAGGCCTCTGGAACGAGGGCCGGCCCCGCCGAAAACAGCGGTCCCGATATATGCAGAACCATACATGTATTTGCTTATACATTGAATATTGGTCATCCTATCAATGAGCTTAAATATGCATTGAAAAGCATATATGACCGTCCACGTGGATTTCTCGTTGTCATGGCTGGCGTCCACGCGGTTTCCCGCGGCGCACGCCAGCGCGCTTCTGCGCCTGATCGAGGCAGTAGGCAGGAGCGGTTCTCTGAAAGGGGCGGCGGAGTCCGTGGGCGTGTCGTACCGCTTCGCGTGGGGATTGCTCGGTGAGGCGGCGGCCGCTTTCGGGGCACCGCTGGTCGAGCTGCAACGCGGCCGGGGCGCGCGGCCCACGGCGCTGGGCGAAAAGCTGCTCCGGGCGGACGGATTGATTCGCACGGTCCTCGACCCGCAGTTTGTACGGCTGCGCCGGGAGGTTGAGGCCGAGCTTGCCAAGGCGCTTCCGCTGAGGGTGCCCCGCCTGCTCATCCATGCGAGCCACGATCTCGCGCTCGCGGAACTCGCGGGGCTTTGCACCCCGCGGCTGGATCTCGATATCGTGTTCCGGGGCTCGGAGGACTGCCTTGCGGCGCTTGCGAACGGCAAGTGCGATCTCGCCGGATTTCACGTCGCCGACGCGCTGCCCCGTGCGGCTGCGGCCGCCGCCGCGCTCGGGCGCTGGCTGGACCAGCGCCGGTACCTGCTGATCCACTTCATAACCCGTGAGCAGGGGATCATCGCGCGTCCGGGTTTGCGTATCCGTAATGTCCACGATCTCACGCGTCCCGGCGTGCGATTCATTCACCGCCAGAGCGGTCCCGCCCCGGGGCTGCCTGGACGGGAGAACCCGTCGGTCGCCGCGGCGGTCGCGGAAGGAGGCGCAGACGCGGGTTTCGGCCTGCGTGCCGACGCGATGCGCTTCCGGCTCGATTTTGTGCCGCTGGCGGTCGAGCGCTATTACCTCGCTTTTTCGCGATCGTTGGCCGGCAACCGGGCCATGCAGATCCTGTTCGACGTGCTGCAAGGAAGGGATTTCGCGCAGCTGATCACCCGCTTGCCGGGCTACGATGCGTCGAAATCCGGCGTGCGCGAGAAACTGGACGCGGCGCTGAACTGGGTGGAAGGCGTGCGCCACAACCCGAGGCGGAACCGCGGTGAGAAATGAATGAAATAGGCCTGGCCGCGGCGGAGGCGGGACGGCTCATCGCGGGACTGGATGCGAAGCTCACCGAGATCGTGCTGCTCAGCCTGCGCGTGAGCCTCACCGCGGTCATCTTCGCCAGCGTTCTCGGGTTGCCGCTCGGGGCAGCGATCGCTGTCGGCCGCTTTCCCGGACGCCGGGCGCTGATCGTGCTGCTGAACGCCTTGATGGGTCTGCCGCCGGTGGTGGTCGGGCTGGTCGTTTACCTGCTGCTGTCGCGGGCCGGGCCGCTCGGCCGGTTCGGCATCCTGTTCACCCCCGCCGCCATGGTGGTCGCCCAGACCATCCTGATCCTGCCGATCGTCGCCGCCCTGTCCCGGCAGGTGATCGAGGATACCTGGCAGGAGTACCAGGAGCAACTGCGCTCGCTCGGCGCGGGCCCGATAACCTCCGCCCTGACACTGCTCTGGGACACGCGTTACTCCCTGGTCACCATCGTCCTGGCAGGATTCGGGCGCGCCGCGGCAGAGGTTGGCGCGGTGATCATCGTGGGCGGCAACATTGACGGCGTGACGCGCGTCATGACCACCGCCATCGCGCTCGAAACCAGCAAGGGCGACCTGCCGCTCGCGCTGGGGCTGGGGATCATCCTGCTTTCTCTGATCTTGGCCCTCAACGCAGCGGCGTACTGGGTCAAGGAAGCCGCGCAGCGGCGCTACGGGTGATCAATGTTGCCGCTGGTTCTCGATTCGCTCTCGTTCGCGGTCAACGGCAGGACGATCATTGACCGAATCTCGGTCGAGATCGGGGCCGGGCCGCGCACCATCATCCTGGGGCCGAACGGCGCGGGGAAGAGCGTGCTGATGCGGCTCTGTCACGGCCTGCTCAGGCCGACCTCCGGCAGCATCGCCTGGTGCGGATCGAACGGCGGGCGCGGGCGGCAGGCGATGGTGTTCCAGCGCCCGGTGATGCTGCGGCGCTCGGCGCTGGCCAACGTGATCTACGGGCTGAAGCTGGCGGGCTTCGGGCATTCCGAACGCGAGCTGCGGGCCCGCGACGTGCTGGAAGTCGTGGGACTGGGCGATATCGCGGACCGCCCGGCGCGGGTGCTCTCCGGCGGCGAGCAGCAGCGGCTCGCCATGGCGCGCGCCTGGGCGCTCAATCCGGAGGTGCTGTTTCTCGACGAGCCGACCGCGAACCTCGACCCCGGCGCGGTGCGCGACATCGAGAGCATCATCGCCCAGATCCACGCGAGCAGCACCAAGATCGTCATGACGACGCACAACCTGGGGCAGGCGAGGCGCCTCGGCGACGAGATCCTGTTTCTCAGCCAGGGGCGGCTCATCGAGCGCGCGCCGGCGGACCGATTTTTCAGGAAGCCCGTCTCGGCGGAGGCCGAGGCTTTCATGAGAGGGGAGCTGCCGTGAAATTGACTGGAAGAAGGCTCTTGAAGGTTCTGTTCATGACGCTGGTGCTGAGCGCGGCGGCGCCGGCGTCATTGGCGCAGAAATTCATCACCGTCGCCTCGACCACCTCGACCGAGCAGTCGGGGCTGTTCAAGTACCTCCTGCCGCTCTTCGAGAAAAAGACCGGAATCCAGGTGCGCGTGGTGGCGCTCGGCACCGGCCAGGCGCTCGATATGGGCAAGCGGGGAGACGCCGATGTCGTCTTCGTGCACGCGAAGCCGCTGGAGGAGAAATTCGTCGCCGAGGGCTACGGCGTCAAGCGCTTCACAGTGATGTACAACGATTTCGTCGTGATCGGCCCGAAGCCGGATCCGGCCAAAGTGGGCGGCACAAGGGATGTCGTCGCGGCGTTCCAGAAGATCAAGGCGGCGCAGGCGCCGTTCGTCTCGCGTGGCGACAAGAGCGGCACGCACTTCGCGGAGCTGGAGACCTGGAAGGCGGCCGGGATTGACATCGCCAAGGAGAGGGGCCCGTGGTACCGCGAAACCGGCTCGGGCATGGGCCCGGCGCTCAATTCCGCCTCGGGCATGAACGCCTACATCCTCGCCGACCGCGGCACCTGGATTTCGTTCAGGAATCGCGGCGAGCTGGCCATCCTGGTCGAGGGCGACGAGCGCCTGTTCAACCAGTACGGGATCATCCTGGTGAACCCCGCCAGGCACCTCAGCGTAAAGAAGGACCTTGGCCAGGCGTTCATTGACTGGGTGATCTCGCCCGAGGGCCAGAAGGCCATCGCCGGCTACAGGATCGGCGGCGAGCAGTTGTTCTTCCCCAACGCAGGCCGGCAAGGTGCGTAACGGATCGGCAGTAGAATTCCCGGTATGGCGCGTTACCGGGGCCTTACGCTGCGGATACTCGGGAGACACTCTCCGGCGATGGGGCCGGGAAGGGCCGAGCTCATCGCGCGCATCGGCAAGGCGGGGTCCATCTCGGCCGCTGCGCGGCAAATGGGCATGTCCTACCGCCGCGCGTGGCAGCTCGTGGAAGCACTGAACGCGGGTTTCAGGAAACCCCTCGTGACGACGAAAATCGGGGGCAGGCGGGGAGGCGGCGCAAGAGTGACGGCCTTCGGCAAGCGCATGGTCAGGCTCTACCGCGGCATGGAAAGCCGCGCCTCCGCGGCGATCGCCGCTGATCTGCGCCGCTTCAGCCGCTATCTGCGAAAACCGCGCGCGCGGCATCCGGTACGCTGACCATCCGCAGCCGATCTTCCCCAGCCATGAACCAGGAATCCGCGGCCCAGCGTGAACCCAGGCTCCGCTTCGACCGCATGGAATGGGCGGGGGCGTTCGGGGATCTCGGCACGCTGATCCCGTTCGTCATCGCGTACCTCACGGTGGTGCGCGTGGACCCCGTGGGCATGCTGTACGCGTTCGGCCTCACGGCGATCGCGGTCGGCTTGATCTATCGCACACCGTTCCCGGTTCAGCCCATGAAGGCGATCGGCGCGGCGGCCGCGACGCAGGTGGTGGCTGGCGCCATGGTGACGCCACAGGCCGTCGTCGCTGCGACGCTGCTCACCGGTCTGGTATGGCTGCTGCTCGGCGTGACTGGCCTGGCCGGCCGGCTCGCCACGTTGATACGCCGCCCGCTCGTGATCGGCATCATCTTGGGGCTCGGCATCGGTTTCATGCTGGAGGGCATCCGCCTGATCTCCACCGGCTGGTGGGTAGGCGGGATCGCACTCGGCGGAACGATACTGCTGCTTGCGAATCGCTTCGTGCCGGCGATGTTCGTTGTGCTCGTGTTCGGCGCCGCCGTGGCGCTTATCCAGGACCCGTCCGTGGCGGGCGCGCTCGCCGGCGCCGAGCCCGTGTTTCGGTGGCCGCGCTTTGCGCTGGGGGGCTTGACCGCCACCGACTGGCTGGTCGGCGCGCTGGTGCTCACACTGCCGCAACTGCCCCTTACGTTCGGGAACGCGCTGGTCGCCGTGACCGAGGAAAACAACCGCTTGTTTCCCGAGTGCTCCGTCAGCGAGCGCAAGGTCGCGATCTCCACCGGCGTGATGAACGCCTGCGGCGCCGTGATCGGCGGCATACCGATATGCCACGGAGCGGGCGGCATGGCCGGTCACGTGCGTTTCGGCGCGCGCAGCGGCGGCGCGCCGGTCATTCTCGGCGTGCTCCTGGTCTTGGCGGGAGCTTTCTTCAGCGATTCGATCTCGGTGTTCCTGCGCCTGTTTCCCGAGCCTGTGCTCGGCGCGATTCTCTTTCTCACCGGGGCGCAACTGGCTCTCGGGTCCTGCGATTTCAGCCGCGACAAAGTGGAGCGCTTTCTGACCCTCGTGACCGCGGCATTCGCGATCTGGAACGTGGGGGTCGCATTCGCCGTGGGTCTCGTCCTTCAGTGGCTGTCGCGGCGCGGCGCGATCAGGCTCTGATTGTTTCAGGTCAGGCGATGAAGAGGAGTTTTACGCCCGCGAGCGACATCACGATCGCTAGCGTCATCAGCAGCCCTTTCTGCTTGAGGTGCTCGAGTCCGAGCCAGGTGCCGAGCAGGGCGCCGGACAAGGCGGCGGCCGCAAGCAGCGGGAGCTCGCGGGGAAGCGTCTGCACGGTCAAGGTGCCGGCGACCAGCGCCACGATGGAGTTCACGAAGATGAACGGCGCGGAGATGCCGGCGGTGGTTTTGGGTCCGGCCCAGTTGAGCACCAGCAGCGTCGGGCTCAGGAAAATGCCGCCGCCAACCCCGGTCAGCCCCGAGATGAAGCCGATCACGCATCCCATGAAGACGGCCGGGAGCTTCTTCACCCGCACGACGCCTTCCTCCATGACGGCGCGCGAGCCGAGCGCGCGCCACACGAGGTAAATCGCCGCGAGCAGCAGCAGCACGCCGACCGCCGCGTAATACGCCCCGCGCGACAGGCTCTGTATCCCGCCGATGGCAGCGAACGGCACCGAGCCGAGCAGGAACGGCCACAGTCCCGGCCAGGAGAAATACCGCGCCCGCCGGAAGCGGTACACCGTCACCGCAGCGACCAGAATATTGAGCAGCAGCGCCGTGGGGCGCATCGCCGCCGGCGCGAGCCCGATCAACGCCATCATGGCGAGATAGCCGGAAGCGCCCGCGTGCCCGACCGTGGTATAAAGCGTCGCCACGGCGAAGAACGCCACGCCAAGGATTGCGGCCTCGGACAGATCCATGTCCGCCACCATAGCACAGATATCGTCGTTGTTCCTTCCTGGGAATAACGGTTGCTCCCGGCCGCAATCCTTAAACTGCCGGGAATGTTCCGGTCGCTTTTGGCGGTGATGTTCGTTATGATTAAGAAATTTGGCGACCCAATGCTCGCCAAATTCCTATGATGAAGATCTTTGGCTTCGCAGGCTGGTCCGGCAGCGGCAAGACGACGCTCATCGAGCGGCTCATTCCCCTGTTCACCGCGCGCGGCCTCAAGGTCTCGCTGATCAAGCACGCCCATCACACCTTCGACGTGGACCAGCCCGGCAAGGATTCGTATCGCCACCGGCACGCCGGCTGCACCGAGGTGCTGGCAACCTCCTCACGGCGCTGGGTGCTGATGCACGAGCTACGCGGCGCGCCGGAGCCGGGGTTCGCGGAGCTCATCGAGCGCCTTTCCCCGTGCGATCTGGTGCTGATCGAGGGCTTCAAGCGCGAACGCATCCCCAAGCTCGAGGTCTTCCGCTCGTCGGTGGGCGAGCCGTTGCTGCACCCGCATGACGAGAGCATCGTGGCGGTGGCGAGCGATGAGCCGGTGGAGACGCGGCTGCCGCGCTTCGACCTCGATGACGCACCGGGAATCACCAGCTTCATACTCCGTCACGTGGGGCTCGGTGAAAAGTAACCGGCAAGAAAAAGCGAAAGACCACCTCTTACCGCCGAGGACGCAGAGGAAAAACAGGAACTAGGATTGAACCGCCAAGACGCCAAGAATGACAAAGATTGAACCGCCAAGGCCGCCAAGCACGCCAAGAAGAGCAAGAATTAGAATTAAACTGCCGAGACGCCGAGGACGCGGAGGAAAATCAAGAGCTGAGACCGAACCACCAAGGCGCCAAGACGCCAAGAAGAATAAGATTCAGATTTAAACCGCCGAGGCGCCGAGAGGATCAGGAATGGAACGGCAGATCAACGCGGATAACACCAGCGGCAGAATCGGGTCTTCTTTTCAGTCTGCACTCACCGCTCTGCCCTCATCGTTGCTCTTCGCCGCCGCCAAGAACGCCAAGGAAAACAAGCGTGTCCAAGTGTCAGCGTCGCGGCGTTTCGCCTGAGCGTTCAGACCGCTTGGAGAAAACTTTGAACGGCAGGTGGAGAGGTGTAAGCTAACCGCATGATTACAGTGTTGTATTTTGCCAGGCTGCGGGAAGCGCTCGGCACCGGTTCGGAGAGAATCGCGCTGCCGCAGAACGTGCATGACCTGGAAGGATTGCGGGCGCTGCTGATCGAACGCGGGGGTGCGTGGAAGCAGGAGCTGGCTCCCGGAAAGCCGGTGCGCGCGGCGGTGAATCAGGCCATGGCGCAGGATGATACGCGCGTCGCGGACGGCGATGAGGTTGCGTTCTTTCCGCCAGTCACAGGTGGCTAGAATGCGAGGGATGAGGAAGAGGCAAGGAGCTGTTCCAGGTTCAACGTTCCAGGTTCAATGTTCCGAGTTCCGAGTTCCGAGTTCAAAGTGTAAAGCGGGAACCGTTGAACTGCGACTCGCTTGAACCTTGAACTTTGAACGAGAACCTCGTCACGAGTCACGAATGACCGTTCGGATACAAACCGCCGATTTTGACGCGAGCGCTGAGATCGCTGCGCTCCGGCGCGGCAACCCGAAGGTGGGGGCGGTCGCGAGCTTCATCGGGGTCGTGCGGGACGTCAACGACGGCGGCACCGTCGCCGAGATGACGCTCGAGCACTACCCCGGCATGACGGAGAAAGCGATCGAGGAGATCATCGATCAAGCCCGTTCACGCTGGAACGTGCTTGATGTACTCGTCATTCATCGGGTTGGACAACTCAAGCCCATGGACCAGATCGTGCTCGTGGCGGTGACCGGCGCGCACCGCGGCGACGCCTTCGCCGCCTGCGAATTCATCATGGATTACCTCAAGACACGGGCGCCGTTCTGGAAGAAGGAGCAGACGCCGCAGGGAACGCGGTGGGTCGAGGCGCGCGTATCGGATGATATCGCGGCCGAGCGGTGGCGGTTCAAGGGCTAGAAAAAGCTCTTACCGCCAAGATGGCATGGACGCCTCCCGCCCCTTCGGGGGAGGCGAGCATGCCATCTTAATGAGGAGAGCGGGGGTTGGCCAAGGTGAAGCGGGGCTCTCACAATCCTGAGGGCATCGAATGCCAAGGTGACTGTTCCCATCACGAAC
>DAIDBG010000344.1 GCA_027310225.1 bacterium
GCACCACAGGAAGTCCACGTCGGGCCAGATGTCCTTGATGGACCCGCGCACCTCGTTCGACGAGCCGCGGGTGATGCCCGCAGCCAGTGCCTCCGTGGAGCGCGTCGGCTTGCCCTCCGTCTGAACGGCGTCGGCGGTGTACTGCCACAGCGCCGGCCCGACCGGGATGAAGAGCTTGCCGCGCGATGGCTTCCCGCCGCGGCAGTTGTCGCTGTTGATCCGGTAGGCCAGCTCCGGCAGGCGGTTCGATACCTTCGTGCCGTCATATTCGAAGAGGCCCTCGGGCTTGCCGACCAGCGGGTTTCCGTTGTAGTCGGTCAGCAGCGTCGCCGATCGGTTCGAGTCTCCGACGGAGACCGCGCTCGCCCAGGTCGTGAAGTCAGAGGAGGAGGAGAGCTGGTTCTTGCTGTAGACCATCCACAGCGTGTTACCGACGATCGCGAAGAGGCTCGGCTTGTTCGTGCTGTACGGCTGGTCCCAGGTACCGCTGGTATCGCGGCGCCAGTAGGAGACGGACGAGCCGGCCGCGACGACGAGATAGCTCCCGTAGACCGCCGCGCATCCCTTGATGGCCGCCGCCGAGGCGCCCATGTCCTTGTCGAGGTCCCACTGTCCGGTCCCTTCGTTGTACTTGTGGACGTACCGCGCCCCGATGGCGAAGAAGGTCGAGTTGAACTCGACGAACTGGACCTTGCTCTCGGAGCTTCCCGAGAACGTCGATTCCGACAGCTCCGGCCCGAGGATGAGCTGCCCGCGTGTACGGGCATCCACGTTTTGTGAATAGTGGTAGCGGCCCTTGTCGGCCGCGTCGCGTATCTCGCCGATGCCGAAGCCGAGGTGGCAGGTCACAAAGCGCGAGGCCGTCTCGTACTCGTCGGAGCGGTCAGAGTCCGTCAGGCCCGTGCGGATCTGCTGCGCGAGCGGGTCGATCTCGCTCACCGCGCGCTCCGCTACGCGATAGCGGTTGCCGTTCAGCGTGGCGTCGCCGACGATGCCCGCGCGAGTCATACGACGGTGAAGCGGGTCCGCCGCAGCGGCGCCTGCGCCGGCGGCTGGATCATCTGGCGGCGCAGCTTGTCGGCGGTCGCGTCCCACCGCGCCAACTCCTCGAGCGCCGAGCGGCGCGAGGCGTCCGAGGTGCGGCTAGCCTCGATGCGCCAGAGCTCGGCGACGGCCTGCGTGTAGAGCCACTCCAGCTCCGGCAGGTCGAGGTGGATGACATCGGCATCCGCCGAGACCTGGCCGAGCGGCGCGTCGTACACGAAGCGGATGAGGCGGTTGGTCTGCGGGTTGAAGCGCAGTTGGAGCGTCTTGACCGAGAGGCTGCCGTCGAAGTCCTCGATGATCTCGTACTGCGAGGGATCCAGGCGGATGTATGGCCAGTCGCCCTGCCCGGACTGGGTGAAGTTCTGGTACTCGACGCCGACCAGCCACGACAGGCCCGGCGAGGTCGGGACCGCGTACTGGAGGGTGTCCGCCGTGGCCGTGGCGACCGCGCGCACCTTCTCGCGGAAGTCCGGTCCCGCGACATTCATCGCCCGGTTTAGCCCGTTCTTGATGTCGGTCGGCGTGAAGCGGCGGTACAGCTCGTACGAGACGCCCGAGGCGATGGTCGTCGGGACCGCCGAGTACAGCACCGCCGTCGAGGAGGTCCCGGTGTAGGTCTGGATGCGCCGCGCCAATCCGTTGTTGGCCCCGGAGGTGAACAGGACCGTGGACTCGGACCAGTAGCCATCGGCGTGCTGGAGCAGGTTCGTATCGGTGAGATTGGTGGTGTTCGTCGTCTGCGTTGCCGCGCCAGAGAGGAACTCCTGCGCCCGGGCGGCGATCGCGGAGCGTGCGGCGGAGAGCGTCGTGCTCATGCTGACCTCCGGTAGAAGGAGCGGAAGGAGGCGATGACCGCGTCCACGTCGGCGTCGCTCATGTACGGATGGCAGCCGACGTAGAAGGCGCGCTCGTTGGCCCGCGCGCAGACCGGGTAGTTGCGCTCGATGTCGCCGAACAGCGCGCGGAAGTACGGCTGGTTGGTGAGCGGGACCGCATAGCGTGTCTCGATGCCATTCGCCTCGAGGTGCTGGACGAGCGCGGCGCGCTCATCAGACTCGACGACGTACATCATCCATGCCGATTCGGCCCCCGGGCGCACCGCGGGCAGCAGCAGCGGCAGGTCCGCGAGGCCCTCGGTCAGGCGGCCTGCGATCTCACGCCGCCGCGCGATGTTCGCCTCATGGGTCTCGAGCTCCGCGCAGCCGATGGCTGCCTCCATCTCCGTGGCGCGCGAGGAGTACCCGACGCGCTCGAACTGGAACCGCGCGTCGATGACCTCGATGCGGCCGAGCTCCTGGTCGATGCCGGTGTACACGCCGGAGCGCCCGTGGTTCGCGTAGGAGAAGATGAGCGCCGCGAGCGCAGGGTCGTCCGTCGTTGCGACGCCGCCGACCCCCGTCTGGATGACGTGGCAGGCATAGGTTGAAAAGCACGACACGTCGCCCTCGGCGCACCCGGGGACGAACATCGTCTCGCACGAGTCGGCGATGACGCCGAGTCCGAAGAGGTGCGCGAGGTCGTGCAGACGCGCATCGGCCGGCTGTCCGAAGAGATGCACCGGCATCAGCGCGACCGGTTGGGGCGCCCCGGCCGCCTCATTTCGGCCGAGGATGGCCGCGACCTGGTCGGCGTCCATCCCGTAGTAGTCGTCCACGTCCACGAAGATCGGGCGCAGCCCGTTCT
>DAIDBG010000350.1 GCA_027310225.1 bacterium
CGGCTGCACCGTGCACTTCGTGACGCCGGCGCTCGACGGCGGGCCGATCATCGTCCAGGCCGCGGTGCCGGTGCTGCCCGCCGACACCGAGGAAGCGCTCGCCGCACGGGTGCTCGCCGAGGAACACCGCGTCTATCCGCAGGCGATCCGCTGGTTCTGCGAGGACAGGCTCGCGCTCGCCGCGGACGGCAAGGTCGTGATCGAGGCGGCGCGCGCGCCGGCAGGCGCGCTGCTTTCACCCGCGGTAGAGAGCTGAAGCAAAACCGCCTGAAGATTTGACATGAGACCCGACGGCGGCCGCACCGACACCTCGCCGCTGCCGCCCGCTGCCCGGGACCGGCTCTCCATGAGGGATCAGCAGGCGATCACGAAGCTCGAACCGAAGCCGTGACCACGCGTGAGCGCCTCGCCGCCACCCTCCTCGCCTCGCTCGCGCCCCACGCGCTGGTGATCTCCGGCGCCCGGGTGCCGTTCCCGGAGCCGCCGGACGAGCCGCGGCCGCTGCAGGCGCGTCTCGCTCCGCCGCCGAAGGCCAGACCCGCGGCCGTGCCCGGGCCCGCAGCGAAACCGAAGCCCCGCCCGCCGCGGCGCGCGGCACCCGCCGTGCCCGTCGTCATTGCGGAAAGTCCGGTCACGATTGCGCCCGATCCGCAGCCGGAAGAACCCGTCGCTCCGGCCGAGGCGCCGGCACCGCCGGCGGCGCAACCCGAGCCGGAACCGCCGCCCCCCGCGCCGGTGCGCAGCCTGCCGAGGAAAGGCCGCATCACCTATACGCTGTTCTACGGCAGCGACCGCTTCGACGTCGGAACGGTGGTGCAGTCCTGGGAGGTGGAAGACGGCGGCTACACGCTCGCGAGCGACGCGAGGACCACCGGCATCGTGGACCTGTTCCGGCCGCAGCGCCTGCGCTATCTCAGCCAGGGCAAGGTCACGGAGCGAGGGCTGGCGCCGGAATCCTTCCTGATCAGCCGCACCCGGCGCGGCCGCACCGACGTGGCGCGGGCGCGCTTCGACTGGAGCGCGGGCAGCCTCACCTACGGCTACGCGCGCGAGCCGAACAGCGCGCCCCTACCCGCCGGCGCACAGGACTTCATCAGCTTCATCTATCAGTTCTCACTGTTCCCGCCGCCGCCGGGCCGGCTGCGGCTGCCGATCACCACCGGCGCGCGCTTCGAGACCTACGAGATCGAGGTGCTCGGCGAGGAGAGCATCGAGACGCCGATCGGCGAGCTCAAGACGCTGCCGCTGAAGCAGGTAGCGCGCGCCGGCGAGGAGAGCATCGAAATCTGGCTCGCGGCGGATTACCGCTACCTGCCGGTGAAGATTCGCCACTTCGGTCGCGACGGAAACCTGTCGGGCGAGCAGGTGGTGAGCGAGATCCAGATCAGCGAAGAGTAGATTCGGTAACGAGGTACGGGTGACGACCCGAAAAGATCGCACGTCGCCCCTGATTCGTCACCTTTAATCGTCACTTTTTCCGAACAGATGGCCATCACGCACGCGCAACTCGAATCCGCCACTGAGGCGCTCGCGCTCGCGCTGAAATTCGACCGGCCCGCCGACTCGGTCCTTCACGATTTCTTTCGCGCGCACCGCGCGCTCGGCGCGCGCGACCGCGCGTTCATCGCCGACGCGGTTTACGGCGTGCTGCGCCGCAAGCGCACCGTGGATCATCTGGCCGCGGGCGGCACGCCGCGGCGCCTGCTGCTCGCCTGGCTCGTGCGCGCGCAGGGGGTGAGCGTGCGCGAGCTCGCGGCGCTGCTCAAAGCCGACGAGCAGGCGTGGCTCGTCCGCGTGAAAGCCGCGCCGCTCGAGAGCCTGCCGCTCGCGGTGCAGGCCGAGCTGCCCGACTGGGTCGTGGACCGGCTCCGGGCGACGCTGGCCGGGCCGGAGATCGTGGCGCTCGCGCGCGCGCTCAACCAGCCCGCGCCACTCGACCTGCGCGTCAACACGCTGCGCGCGACGCGCGAGGACGTGCTCGCCGGGCTTGCTGCGAGCGGCATCGCGGCCGAAGCCGCGCCGTATTCGCCGGTCGGCGTGCGCGCGAAAGGGCGGCCCGCGATCAACCACCACCCGCTGTTCGAGAACGGGGCGCTCGAAGTCCAGGACGAAGGCAGCCAGTTGCTGGGATTTCTGGTCGCGCCGCGGCGGCACGACCTGGTGGTGGATTTCTGCGCCGGGGCCGGCGGCAAGAGCCTGATGCTCGGCGCGCTGATGCGCTCGCACGGCCGCATCTACGCCTTCGACGTTTCGAGCGCGCGCCTCAACCGCCTGAAGCCGCGGCTCAAGCGTTCCGGCCTCTCGAACATTCATCCGCGGCCGATCCGCAATGAGAACGACCTCGCGGTGAAGCGGCTCGCCGGCAAGATTGATCGCGTGCTGGTGGACGCCCCGTGCAGCGGGCTCGGCACGCTGCGCCGCAATCCCGACTTGAAGTGGCGCCAGTCGCCGCAGTCCGTGGCGGAGCTCCGGCTCAAGCAGGCGGCGATCCTGCGCGCGGCGGCGGGCCTCGTGAAGCCGGGCGGGCGGCTCGTCTATGCGACCTTCAGCCTGCTCGCCGAGGAAAACGAGGACATCGTTGCGGCCTTCCTCGCCGAGCATGTGGACTTCCAGCAGCTCGACTGTGCGGCGATCCTGCGCGAGGCCCGCGTCCCGCTCGATACGGGATTATTTTTCAGGGTGTTTCCGCATCTCCACGGCACCGACGGCTTTTTCGCGGCGGTGATGGCCCGCGCCTGAGCCTGCCACGGCTCGCAATAGCGGGATCCAGGTTCTCGGAGGGCGGCATTGCCGTCGAATCCATGCTAAAGTGCGATCCCAATGTGAGTATGCTTTCGTCCGTTAACATGGTCGTATCCGGGGTGAGGACCATGACATTGGATCAGTGGTACGAGCTGCGCGTCGCGGGAAGCGCCGGCACTCGCGCCGGCGCCGCCAGCGGCATGAAGGAAGGGATCGCCATCGGCGAGAACGGCCGCGTTTGTTCTCTCGCGTCAGGCCGCGCGCGGAAGTTCGAATCGCAGCAGCAGGCGCTGGAATACCTCGGCAAGATCAGGGTTTCCGGCGACTACCAGTTCGAAGCCGTGCTGTGCCGCGGTAAAGCCGCCGCCTGAACGCCCCATTTACCGCCCGCGATGGATCGTCGTTGCGGGCACCTCACGCCCGGTCCAGCAGTTCTTCCAGGTCTTCGGGCGGCACCGGCCGGCCGAAGAGGTAGCCCTGCGCCTCGTCGCAGCGCAGCAGGCGCAGCAGGTCGGCCTGTTCCTCGGTTTCCACGCCCTCCGCCACCACCTTGAAGTTGAGGGCGTGGGCGAGCGAGATGATGGTCGAGACGATGGTCATGCTGTCGGGACTGCCCACCATGGTGACGATGAAGGAACGGTCAATCTTCAGCGCGTTGACGGGAAGCTTCGCGAGGTAGCTCAGGGACGAATATCCCGTCCCGAAATCATCAATGGCGATGTCCACTCCCATGTCCCTTATCGCGCGCAACTTCCCGATGTTGCCCTCGATGTCCTCCATCACCAGGCTCTCGGTGATTTCCAGGTCCAGGCCGGGAGATCCGGCCGCGGATTCCCCGATCGCGTCACGCACGGCTTCCACGAAATCCTTCTGCCTGAGCTGGATCGCCGAGACGTTGACCGCGATCCGCGGCGGCCGCAGTCCCCGCCGGCGCCAGTCCCGGCGGTCTTCCAGCGCCTTGCAAATCGCCCAGCGCCCCGCCTCGAGGATCATCCCGGTTTCCTCGAGGAGAGGAATGAACTGTACCGGGGGAACCAGGCCGGTTTCGGGGTCGTTCCAGCGGATCAGGGCCTCGAAGCCGCTGACGGTCCCCCTGGCCAGATCAACCCTGGGCTGGTAGTGCAGCACGAACTGCTGCCGGTCCAGGGCGCGCCGCATCTTGTTTTCGAGCAGCAGGGTCTCTGCCACCCTCGCGTTCATCTCGGGCTGATAAAACAGGTAACGTTCGCCCGAAGCCTTGGCTTTCCTCAATGCGGCCTCGGCATTGCTCAAAAGCGTGTCTGCGTCTTCTCCGTCGCCCGGGTACACGGCGATCCCGGCGGCGATCGCGACCGAGATCTCCTTGCCGCCCACCGCAGCCGGCGCACCGAGGGATGTCGCCAGCGGCTGCTCCAGCAGGTGCGCGACCTCGGCCGCCTCCTTGATCTCCGGAAGTACCCCGCCAAAGCAATCCGCGGAGATACGCGCCACGTTGCCGGAATCGGGCCAGAGGTCTTTCAGGCGCAGGGCCAGCTCGCACAGCAGCGCATCGCCTGCGTGCCGGCCCAGGGTGTCGTTGACCAGGCGGAAACGCTTGACGTCGCCGAGCAGCACCGCCACCTTGTTTTGCGTTTGTTTCGCGGCGTGCAGAAGCTGCGTCAGCCGCTCGTGGAACAGCGCGCGGTTGGGGAGCCCGGTCAGCGCATCGTAATACGCGAGATAATGAAGTTTTTCCTCCTTGCCGATGTACTCCAGCGCGAAGGAGATGTCGTCCGCAAGCTCGGTCAGCAGCCTGAGCTCCTCGTCGGTGAAGAAGCCGGGCTCCCTGGCGAACAGCGACAGATTGCCCACCGCCCTGTCCTCCACCAGCAACGGCAACGCGATGGCCGAGCGGTAGCCGCGCCGGACGGCCTCTTTCCTGCGCTCGCCGCCCGTGCTGGCTTCCGTGAGGAGGTCGTTGCTGAATACGGCGCGTTTCTCCCGCACCGCGCGGCCGACCATGCCCCGGCCGAGGAGCGAGTCGGGCTGCGCGGTGTTCCGGCTGCGGGCGAGGAACGACTCCGCCTCGACTCCGGCGCAGGCGGCGGGAATGATCTCCAGGGTCCCCGGGTCCAATGCGCCGATCCAGGCGATGCCGAAGCCGCCGTGCTCGACCGCGATGCGGCAGGCTTCCTCGAACAGCTCCCGCCGGTTGCGGATGCGCACGATTGCCGAGTTGATTCCGCTCAGGACCGCGTGGATGCGGCTGAGGCGGGCGATTTTCTCTTCCTGGACCTTCTGCTCCGTGATGTCAATCGAGATGGTCCCGACCAGGCCGGTATTGCCGCGGATGTCCGGGATCGGAAAGTGGATGGAATGCCACCACCGGTCATCGTCGCCGGCACCCGTTCGAAAAATGCGGCTGACCGGCCGGTTCGTCTCAAGGACCTGAAGATGGACGGGCCCGAGATCGGCGGCCTGTTCCGGAGGCAGACCCTCCTCGTAGGTGCGGCCCAGGATCTCCGCCGCCGCCTTTCCGAACGCCCGCAGCCAGTGTTCGTTGACAAACGCGTAGCGGCCTTCCCGGTCGTTGATCGAAGCGCGGCCCGGCAGGTGCTGCATGAACGTGCGAAACCGCTCCTCGGTTTCGCGCAACGCCTCCTGCGCGCGGCGGCGGGCCAGTCGTTCCTGCGCCTCCTGCAGCGCCCGGGTAACCACGGGCACCAGGCGGCTCAGCCGCCCCTTGAGGACGTAATCGGTGGCACCGCGCCGCATCGCCTCGACCGCGCGGTCCTCGCCGATGGTGCCCGAGACGAAGATGAACGGCACGTCCACCGACTTCGCGCGCGCGAGATCGAGCGCCGCGAGCCCGTCGAAGGCCCCCGGCATGCTGAAATCGGAAAGAATGAGGTCGGGATCGAATTCCTGCAGCGCCCGCTCGAACGCCGCGCGCGTATCCACCCGCCGTGCGGTGAATTTCAGTCCGGCGCGCTGAAGCTCGCGCTCGCACAGCTCGGCATCCGCCGGAGCGTCTTCGACGATCAGTATGCGCAGTTCCTTTTCCATCCGGGCCGATTCCGTCCGTTTCCGTCTATGGCGTCTTGTTCACCAGCATCCAGTAGAAGCCGGCCTTGGCCACGGTATCGCTGAATTGCTCGAACTCGACCGGCTTGACGACGTAGCTGTTCACCCCGAGCTTGTAGCTCTCGGCGATATCGCGTCCTTCCGCCGACGAAGTGACCATGACGACCGGGATGAGGCGCGTGTGCTCTTCCGCCTTGATCCGCTTCAGCACCTCGATGCCGTCCACCTTCGGCAGCTTGAGGTCGAGCAATATCAGCCTCGGATTGTGGTCGGGGCGCCCGGCGTAGGCGCCGGCGCGAAATAGGAAATCCAGGGCCTCCGCGCCATCCTTGAGCCAGGTGACGTGGTTGGCGAGATTGCCCTTGCGCAGCGCGCGCATCGTGAGCTCGGCGTCCGCCGGATTGTCCTCCACGAGCAGGACGTCCACTCTCTCAAATTCCGCCATCCGGTCCTCCTTTCGGCAGGGAAAAATAGAACGCTGCGCCGCCATCCACCTTGCCCTCGGCCCAGACGCGGCCGCCGTGGCGCGCGACCACGCGCTGCACGATCGCGAGCCCCACGCCGGTGCCGGGGAACTCGTCCGCCGCGTGCAGGCGCTGGAACACGCCGAAGAGCTTGTCGTAGTAGCGCATGTCGAAGCCGGCGCCGTTGTCCTTCACGCGGTACTCGCAAAAGGCGCCGTTCTCGTGGCCGCTCACCTCGACGACCGGCTGCTCCCGCTTGCTGCTGAACTTGACCGCGTTCGCCAGCAGATTCGTCCACACCTGCCTCATCACCGACTCGTCGCCGTGGACCAGGGGCAATGTCCCTAGCTCGAACTGGGGCCGCCGCTCGAACGTCCCCTGCAGCTCCTGGACCACCTCCCGGACCAGGCGGTTCATGTCAATCGGGGAGATCGAAAGCGGCCTGCGGCCGATGCGCGAGAACTCCAGCAGGTCGTCAATGAGCTGCCCCATCTTCCGGGTGTTGCCGCGGATGACGCCCAGCACGCGCCGCGCCTCCTCGTCGAGCCTGCCGGCATGGTCTTCCTCCAGGATGCGCGAGAATCCGTCAACCGCGCGCAGCGGCGTGCGCAGATCGTGCGACACCGAGTAGCAGAACGACTCGAGCTCGCGGTTGCTGTCCTGCAGGGCGTGCTCGAATCTCTTGCGCTCGGTCAGGTCGCGCAAGATGCCGGCGAAAAAAACCGCCCCTCCCGCCGTCCAGCTCGAGAGCGAAAGCTCCACCGGAAATTCCTCGCCGCCTTTTCTCAGGCCGGCCAGTTCCACCGACTGGCCCACGACCTTCGCCTCGCTGGTGGCGAGATAGCGCTCGATCCCTGCGCGGTGCGCATCGCGATAGCGCTCGGGCATGAGCAGCGTGAGCGGCCGGTCGAGCACCTCCGCCGCCCCGTATCCGAACATGCGCTCGGCGGCCTTGTTGAAATAGACCACATGGCCGCGCTCGTCGGCCGAGACGATCGCATCGCTCGCGGTGTCGGTCACCGCGCGGAAGCGGGCCTCGTTCTCGCGCAGCACCCGGTTGGCATCGGCCAGCTCGTCGGTGCGTTCCGCCACGGCCCGCTCCAGCTCGGCTTTCGCTCGCAGCTCCTGCACGGCTTGCCTGCGCTGGCTCAGGACCCGCGCGGTCAGATAGATCCCGACAACGAAGAACAGCAGCGTCAGGCCGTACGCAGTCAGCAGGCGCTCGACCTGCTGGTTCCTGGCCGCGAATGCGGCGCGCTCCGGCTGCCGCACGACAACGCCCCAGCCGTAGTTCGCCACCGGCGCGTACGCCGAAACCGCGTCTTCCTTCGCGGCCGGATCGAATGCGATCTCGACGCCGCGCTCGGCACGCAGCACCTTCCGCACCACCGGCACGGCCGCGAGGTTGGCGATCTCGCCCTGCGCCGGATACGCCGGATGAAAGGCGGTCTGGCCGGTCCGGTCCACAACATAGACGAAGCCGGCGGGGCCGACTTCGACGGCCCTGGCCCATTCGAAGTAGGCGTCCAGCCGCGTCTGCAGCAGGAGAATCCCCGCCGGCGCGCCGCCTTCCTTGCGGACCGGGACCGCCACCGCGAACACATTGGACTGGGGCGCGGCGGCCCTGCGATAGACCGAGGAGATGTACGGCTTCCAGTCCCGTGCGACTCCCTGGTACCAGTCGCGGTAGGCAAAATTTTTCCCTCTCACTTCCGGCTGTTCCGGGAGATCGGCCATCAACGTCCCGGCGGAATCGAACAGGACGAGACGGTCCACCAGCGGGAAGTCGCGTGGAACGTCGCGCAGGATCTTGATCGCCTCGTCCCACTCGCCCGCGGCCACCAGCTGGCGGAAACGCACGCGCGTTGCGAGAGATACCGTGACGTCGGCGAGGTGGTCGAATTTCTCCGCCAAGGTGGCGGCGGCAAGCTGCGCCACCGCGGCCCTGCCCGATAGCGCGGCGCTGGTCAACTCGCGGTCAACGGCGCGGTAGCTCTGCACCGCGGTCCAAACGATCGCCACGAATACCAGGGACAATACGACCGCGAGGAAAACGCCGAAGGCCGGACGCGGCAACGCCGCAGCGGCCGGAATGGCGCCTCCGGCCGTCGGACCCCTGCCAGCGATGAGATTGCGTGCCCCTCGCATGACCGTCCTCCAGCGACAAAATGCCGGGCATCCAGTAACAGGCAGGGGCTGAGCCTGAGCCGGGCGCACCGCGGGGGCCGGGCGGAGTACGCCGTTTATTCAGGTACTCTTATATACGCGGATTCAACAAGTTGCAAGGGCGGTTGCAGCAGAACGCGCAAGGGGCCCGTTTTTCCTCCGGGCACTGCGCACGAATCGGAGAAGACCGGCTTGCGCAAGCGACCGCCCGGTTATTGGCGGTGCCCCGTTTTTGGTTTCAACTTGCTGACGTTATTCAGGTTTTCTGAAGAGCGCAGCAGTTCCCCGGCAATCTCCTCGAGCGGCCGTCGCTGCGATCGCGCATGCGAGCGCAGGAGCTCGAATGCCTGCCGCCGGTCGAGGCGTTCGCGCGTCATGAGAACGCCGACCGCCATGCTGATCTCGCGGGAGCCGGCGAGCGCCACGGTGAGCTGGGCCTCCTTCTCGCGCAGCTTCCGGATCTCCGACGCGCGCGCGAGGGCGGTTTCGACCGACGGCAGGATTTGCGCGATATCGAGCGGCTTCACCAGGTAGCCGAGCGCGCCGTGCTGGACGGCCCGGACGACGATATCCGGCTGGCTGTAGGCGGACAGACAGAGGAACGGCACGCTGCTGCGCTCCTGCAGCAACCTTCCGAGCTCGATGCCGTCCCTGTCCGGCATGCACACGTCGAGCAGCGCGAGATCGGGCGCGGTTTTTTCCGCAAGGCGGAGCGCGTCCTCGCCGTTCGATGCTTCGCTGACCCGGTAGCCGGCCTGCCGCAACCCGCGCGCGAGCGAGGCCAGCGCCAGACGGTCGTCATCCACCACGAGCAGGTGCCGCGCGGCGCGCTCTCCGCTCATGCCTCGGCATCCTCCCGGGTGACGGCATCGCGCGTCCGCGCGATCACGATGATGCAGTTGCGCAAATCGTCCATGCCTCGCTCCTCTGGACCCGCCCCTTCATTTTACCAACAAGGCCCGCGCGTTTCGTCCGTTTCCACGCGGGTTTTGCAGGCGGGCCGCGCGGCGGCGCGTGCTAGAATGAGCGCCCCTCGCCCATGACATCCGCATCGTGAAGCCCCCGGATTTCTACGGACAGATCCCCGGTCTGTGGGACGACCTCCAGGAAGTGCGGGTGCTGTGGCAGCTCGCGGTGCTGGCGGCGAGCCTCGCGGTTGCCGCGTGGGGGAACCGCCTGATCCGGCCGCGGCTCACCACCACCGACCAGACGCTCAGGTTCACCCTCGGCGGGTTGCAGCGCCTGCAGTTCCCGCTCACCGCGCTCATCGTCGTCCTCATCGGGCGCGCCGTGCTCCAGTACTGGCAACCCGTCAACCTGCTCAACGTGGCGGTGTCCCTGCTCACCGCGCTGGCGATCGTGCGCGTCGTGGTTTACGCGCTGCGCCGCGCGTTTGCGCCCGGCGGATGGCTGCGCCTCTCCGAGCGCTTCATCGCCTGGGCGGTGTGGACCGGGTTCGCGGTCTATATCACGGGGCTCGCGCCGGGCCTCCTCAACTTCCTCGACGGTATCGGCTTCAGCATCGGCGGGAACCGCGTCACGCTGCTGCTCGTCGTGCAGGCGGCGTTGTCGGTGGGCGTCACCCTGCTCCTCGCGCTGTGGATGGGACGCGCGATCGAATCGCGCGTGATGCGCGCGTCCACCCTCGACCTCAATCTGCGCGTGATGTTCTCGAAGCTCACGCGTGCCCTGCTGGTGCTGGTGGCGGCGCTCATCGCGCTGCCCGCGGTCGGCATTGACCTTACGGTGCTGTCGGTGTTCGGCGGCGCGCTCGGCGTGGGCATCGGCTTCGGGCTGCAGAAGATCGCGGCCAACTACGTGAGCGGCTTCATCATCCTCATGGACCGCTCGGTGCGGATCGGCGACCATGTCACGATAGACCGCTACAGCGGCGAGCTCGCCCAGATGACGGCGCGCTACGTGGTGGTGCGCGGCCTCGACGGCACCGAAACCATTATTCCCAACGAGACGGTCATCTCGTCGCCGGTCATCAACTATTCGTACACCGACCGGCGCGTGCGCGTGCCGGTTCCGCTGCAGGTCGCCTACCGCACCGATCTCGACCTCGCCGCGCGCATCATGGAGGAGGCCGCGCGGCGCCATCCGCGCGTGCTGCGCGAGCCCGCCGCCAAGGTGCTGATCAGGCAGTTCGGCGAGAGCGGCATTGACCTCGAGCTCGGCGCGTGGATCGAGGATCCCGAGCAAGGCCAGGGCAACCTGCGCTCGGAGCTCTACCGGGAGATCTGGCGCGAGTTCCGGGCCCAAGGCATCGAGATTCCCTACCCGCAGCGCGAAGTGCGGGTGCTCGATGACGGGCGCGCTGGACCGCGCCGGTCGTAGCGTTCGCGACTCGGGGCACGTGCGGGTTGACGGGCAGTTCCCGCCGCATTCCCGCATTCCGCAATCCGGCTTTACCTGCGGCTACGACTGCGAATTCGCCGCCCAATCAGGACGCTACCCGCCTTTTTTTACGGTTTGGCCCGCCCCCCGTGCGTGCGCGAATAAGCTATGCTAAGCACTTGAAATTGGGTAGACTGCGCCGCACATAGAGCAGCCCGTTGCGAGGAGGCCAATGCTTACAGGGGTCGTCACAGGGTTCGTTGATCTGCCGTGGTGGGGCTACGTCGTTTACGCGCTCGCCGTCACCCACGTCACCATCGCCGCCGTCACCATCTTCCTGCACCGCTGCCAGGCGCACCGCGCGCTCGATCTGCATCCCGTCATCAGCCATTTCTTCCGCTTCTGGCTGTGGCTCACCACCGGCATGGTCACCAAGGCCTGGACCGCGATCCACCGCAAGCACCACGCCAGGGTCGAGACGGCGGAAGACCCGCACAGCCCGCAGATTTACGGCATCCGCAAGGTGCTGTGGGAAGGCGCCGAGCTCTACCGCAAGGAAGCCCTCAACCAGGAGACGCTCGACAAGTACGGCCGCGGCACGCCGGACGACTGGATCGAGCGCAATCTCTACGCCAAACACGACATGAGCGGGATCGTGCTCCTGTTCCTGGTGAATTTCGCGCTGTTCGGCTTTGTCGGCGTCACCATCTGGGCGGTGCAGATGGCGTGGATTCCGTTCTTCGCCGCCGGCGTCATCAACGGCATCGGGCATTACTGGGGCTACCGCAACTTCCAGCCTGAGGACGCCAGCACCAACATCGTGCCGTGGGGAATCATCATCGGCGGCGAGGAGCTGCACAACAATCACCACGCCTACGCGAGCTCCGCGCGGTTCTCGATCCGCTGGTACGAGTTCGACCTCGGCTGGCACTACATCCGGGCGCTGGAAAGACTCGGCCTGGCCCAGGTCAAGAAAGTCGCGCCCGCTCTGAAGCTCGACGCTGCAAAGACGCGTTGCGACCTCGCCACCGTCCAGGCGGTGATCACGCACCGCTACGAGGTGCTCGCCAAGTACGCCAGGTCGCTGCGCAAGACCTGCGCCGAAGAAATCCGCAGCCTCAGGGCGCGCGCCGTGAGCGTGGACCGCGCCGTCGTCAAGCGCATGCTGCACGTGGACGCCACCGCGCTGCCCGCGAACGAGCGCGCCCAGGTGAACGAAGCGCTCAGCAACAGCAGGGTGCTCGCCACCGTCTTCACCATGCGCCAGGAGCTGACGGCGCTGTGGCAGCGCTCGAGCGCGTCGAAGGAGCAGCTGGTGCGCCAGCTCGAAGACTGGTGCGCGCGGGCGGAAGCGAGCGGCATCATCGCCTTGCAGGAATTCAGCCGCCGGCTGCGCTGCTACGCATAAAAAAGCCCGCCGATCGGCGGGCTTTTTTTATATCCAGGTTCCTTCGAGTTGACCCTGCGCGGCTGTCTCAGCTCCTCGCGTATCCGGTCAGAATCATTTCAAAAATAAAATGGCAGGCTCGCCCGCTATTTTATTTTTGCTTCCTTGTAGATCACGTGCTTGCGCGCCACCGGATCGTACTTCTTCATCTCGATCTTGCCCGTCGTGGTGCGCTTGTTCTTGGTCGTGGTGTAATAGTGGCCGGTGCCGGCGGTGGATTCGAGCTTGATCTTCTCACGCATGGTTCAACTCCTGAAAGCGACAGCCACAGAGGGGTCAGACCGCTTCGCCGCGGGCGCGGATTTCCGCGAGCACGGCCTCGATGCCCTTGCGGTCTATCGTGCGCAGGCCGGCCTGCGACACTCTCAGGCTGACCCAGCGGTTCTCGGCTTCGACCCAGAAGCGGCGGTACTGCAGGTTCGGCAGGAAGCGCCGCCGCGTCTTGTTGTTGGCGTGGGAAACGTGGTTCCCCAGCATCGGCTTCTTGCCGGTGACTTGGCAGACGCGTGACATGGCGTGCTCCGGAATAATTCTGGAAAGGCGCGGATTCTACAGGCTTTTCGGCCTCCGCTCAAGCTTCGCAACGACGCAGGTTCAAGGTTCAAGGTTCAAGGTTCAAGGTTCAAGGTTCAAGGTTCAAGGTTCAAGGTTCAAGGTTCAAGGTTCAAGGTTCAAGGTTCAAGG
>DAIDBG010000367.1 GCA_027310225.1 bacterium
GGCCTGCACCGTGCGGATCTCGTGCAGCGACTCGTCAACGTGCGCGGAAACATCGGCCACGCGGTCCTGGTTGACGCGCGACAGGCGCCGCACGCGCCGGCCCATGACGAGTATCGGCACAACCGTCGCGGGAACGCCCAGCACGATCAGTGCGGCGAGCTTGGGGCTGGTGGCGAAGAGCAGCACGAGCGCGCCGATCATCATCAGGCCGTTGCGCAGGAACATCGAGAAGCCGAAGCCGATTACCTGCCGGATCTGCTCCGAGTCGTTGGTGAGGCGGGAGGCGATCTCGCCAGTGCGGGCGGAATCGAAAAACGCCGGCGAGAGCGTGAGCACGTGGGCGAACACGCTTTTGCGCAGATCCGCGATGACGCGCTCGCCGACGCTCATCATGAAATAGAAGCGCACCCAGGTCGCGGACGCGAGCACGACCGACACCGCCACCACCGCGGCGAGCGCGGCGTTGAGAAGCCGCGGGTCCCCGCTGCCGAAGCCGGCGTCTATGACGTAGCGCAGTCCCTGCCCCAGCGCGAGCACGGAGCTCGCGGCGATCACGAGCGCGGCGAGCGCCCCGGCGATGCGGAACCGGTACGGGGCCAGAAACCGCCCGAGGCGCGCAAGGTGGGCGAGGTCGCCCTTGGGCGACGCGATGAAAGAGGGGGTGAGCGCCACGCGGTTATCCTAACACCGGTGACCGGTAACCGGAGAGGCGCGACGGGCAACGAGCGACGCGTGAAGCCCGGGTAGGGTCAGCGTTGCCCGGACGGCGCGCGCGAACGCAGCTTGAGAGACAGGAGAGCCACGACAGCCAGCAGCAGGAAAACGCCGATGAGGAACAGCTGCCAGATCGGGCCGCACTCGGAAAATCCCAGCTTGCCGCTGATGCAGGAACTCACGTACTCCCAGATGAAGTTACGGGCATCCATTTCCCATCCCTTGTTCGCGGATCTGCGCCGGGGGGGTGCTACATTAACACCTTTTTCAGTTTGTTACCCGCGTTTACACTTTGTTTCAATTCGGCGTAAACAACCGTCCCGTCCCGGCGTTCTAATCTGCAGGCACCCCATTACAACCCTGAAAGGAGAATGCCATGAAGGCGAAGATGTTTTTCTGCACGCTGGCGGTCGGAACCCTGTTTGCCGCTGCGGCGCCGGCCTTTGCGGAACCGCCGCAGTGGGCGCCGGCGTACGGTTACCGCAACCAGTACGGGAAGGGAGTCGTGGTGAAGCACCGCGATGACTATCGGCCGGTCGTGGTGAGGCGGACGGTGGTGGTGGAGCGTCCGGTGTACGTCGCACCGCCCCCGGTGGTGGTCGCTCCGGCTCCCGTGTACTACTACTACAGCGAGCCGCCCGCCTACCCCGCTCCGGTTTACGCCGCTCCCGCCCATGGCTCCGTGCTGGGTACGCTCGGCGGAGCGATCATCGGGGCCGCGGTCGGCAATCAGATCGGCCACGGCAACGGCAGGACGGCGGCGACCGCGGTCGGCGCCGCCGTCGGCGGAATCATCGGCAGCGGCTACCGGTAACCGTTGACCGGTCGTGCCTCAAAACAAGGGCGGCTGCGGCCGCCCTTTTCGCTCCGGATTTTCTCCGGTCACGGGTCGCCTGCTTTACCGCGGCGGTTGAGATACGCCCCGCCGCCCATCAGCATCGCGCAGGTCCAGAACACGGGCGCGAACCCGAACACGGTGCCGACCGCACCGAACACGGTCGGGATCACCACGTGCGCGCCGTAGCTCACCGCGAGCCGCATCGCGATCGCTTCGGCGGAGCGGCCCGGCGGCGCGGCGTTGAACGCGAGGATCATGGAAAGCGGCTGGCCGCAGCCGATCCCCAGCCCGACCACGAACGACGCCGCGGCGAGCAGCCACGGGCTTTGCGTGAGCGGGATCGAGATGAAGGCGAGGGACGCGAGCGCGAGCGCGGCGGCCATCATGGCGCGTTCGCCCCAGCGCGCGGTGACGGGCGGGATCATCATCCGCACCAGGAAGCCGGCGACGCCGAACGCGCCCAGGATGAGGCCGATTGCGCTCGCGCTCAAGCCGAAGCTCCGGGCGTAGATGGGCAGGTAGAGGCTGTAGAGATCAAGGCCCGTCATCACGACGCCGTTCGTCACCAGCGCCTCGCGCAGCGCGGGCAGGCGCAGCAGGTCGGCCGCCGCCCTGTCCGGCTGCGCTTCCCGGCCGCCGCCGCCGACGGCGGGGATGGCGCGGCGCCCGAGATGGAGTGCCGCCAGACAGGAGGCCGTGATCGCGGCGACGATGACGAACTCGAAGGGGTGGCTGCGGAAATCTATGATGAAGCCGACGAGAATCGGCCCGGCGACGTTCGCGGTGGACTCCCCCAGGCTGTAGAGGCTGTAGTTGCGGGTGCGCGTGCCGGGGAGCGACAGCAGGCCGATCAGGTTCTGCGTCGCCACCACGAACAGCATGCTCGTGAAGCCGATGAGCGGCGCGGCGACGTACAACGCCGGCAGAACGGGAAGCACGGCCGGCAGCGCAAGCGAGGCGGTGAGCGCGGCGAGCCCGAGGTACATAAGCCCGCGGTTGCCGAAGCGGTCGGCGATCCGCCCGGCATGCACCGCGAAGAGGAACGGGAACAGCCCGTAGAGCGCGAACAGCAGGCCGGTTTCGAAGGGGCCGGCGCCGAGATCGAGCGCGAACAGCGTCAGCGCCACGCGGCTGCCCTTCATGCTCACGAACGTGACCGTGGTGAGCAGCAGCAGGAGGGCGATGACCATAGGCGCTGCGATTATATGCCGCCCGCCGGTCTTCCCCCGTTGTGCCGCCGGTCCGGGCGTATTAACGTACGCCTGCCGGCACGGCCGGCCACAACATGCCAAAAACGAGGAGGAAAGCCATGCAGTACGTACTGAAAGCAGCGGCCGTACTCGGTTTGACCGTTCTGCCCGCCCTGCAGGCCCCGGCAACAGCGGCCCAGCCCGCAGCAAGCTATCCGACCAGGCCGATCCGCGTCGTGATCGCCCAGGGGCCGGGATCGTCCATAGATACCATGAGCCGGGTGGTGTTCAACAAGATGGGCGAGCTGCTGGGACAGCAGATGATCATGGACAACCGGGTGGGCGCGGGCGGGACCATCGGGGGCGGGATCGTCGCGCAATCCGAGCCGGACGGCTACACGCTGTTCGCCGCCGCCACCGCGTCCCAGGTGATCGGACCCCAGGTCTATAAGTCCACCCGCAAGTACGACCCGTTCAAGGACTTCCAGCCCATCTCCCAGTTCGCGATCACGCAGAACGTGCTGGTGGTGAATCCCAAAACTCCATTCAACAGTGTCCAGGACCTGATCGCCTATGCCAGGGCGAACCCCGGCAAGCTCAACTGGTCGAACGCGGGCTCCGGCTTCCAGAGCCACCTTGCGGGCGTGCTCTTCACCCAGCTGGCGGGGATAGAGGTGCTGCACGTGCCCTACAAGGGCGCCGGCCCCTCTCTGGCGGCGGCCATTTCCGGCGAGTCCCAGATCACCTTCGTGCCGGCCCCGTCGGTGATGGGCCACGTGCGGGCGGGACGTCTGCGCGCGCTGGCGGTCGGGGACGCGAAGCGCTCGGCGATCGCGCCCGAGCTCCCCACCGTGAGCGAATCGGGCGTGCCGGGTTTCGACCTCGTCGGGTGGGCGGGGCTGATGGCACCGCGGGGTGTGCCGAAATCCACCCTCAGCAAGCTGAGCGCGACGCTCCACAAGGCGGTGAACGACCCGGAAACCAACGCGGCGATGAAGAAGGCGGGCGCCGAACCGCTGGTCGGCACATCCCGGGAATTCGAGGCGCTCATCGCGAGGGACTGGAAGAGCTACGGCGATGCGATCCGCATCGCCGGGCTCAAGCCCAATTGAGCGGCGGCTGGCGGCAAAAGGGCGGCTGCGGCCGCCCTTATTGCTTGAGGTGCGGCTCCCGACCGGTTATGCGGGTGTCAGCCGGCGCGCGAGAAGCTCGAGCACGATACGGTGAACCGGCAACGGACGTCAGAACATCATCTGACCGCCGTTCACGTGGAGGGTCTGGCCGCTGAGATAGCTTGCGCCGGGGCCGCACAGGAAGCGCACCGTGGCGGCGATCTCCTCCGGCTCCCCCGGCCGCCCCATCGGGACCGTGGTTTTCACGTCCGGGCGGGGCGGGCGGCCGGCCGCGCGCGGGGTGTTCATCGTCCCGGGCGCGACGCAGTTCACGCGGATGTTGCGGTCCCCGAACTCGCGCGCGAGCGCCCGCGTCATGCCGACCAGCCCGTGCTTCGCGACCGAGCCGTGGACCCGGTTGTCGGCGCCGGACAGCGACACGAGGCCGCCGAGCGTGACGATCGCCCCGCCGCCGGCCTCGATCATCGAGGGCAGGCAGGCCTTGACGCAGTGAAACGCGCCGTCGAGCGTGACCGACAGCGGCTGCCGCCATTCCTCGAAGCTCATTTCGGTGAAGGGCTTCTCGGCCCGCACCGAGGCGTTGAGCACGAGGAGGTCAACGCGCCCGAAGCGCTGGAGGATGCCATTGACCATCGCAAGGACCGCCTTCGCATCGGAGATGTCGGCCATGAAGACTTCCGCCCGGCCGCCCGCTCCGCGGATCTCCTGCGCAACCTTTTCGGCGTCCTCCCGGGAAGTGCGTGCGTTGACCGCGACCGTTGCGCCGCCGGCCGCGAGCGAGAGCGCGATGGCCCGTCCGATGTTGCGCGAGGAACCGGTGACCAGCGCCACCCTGCCCGCGAGTTCCTTTGCCGTCGTCATGTCGGAAATCTCCCGTTGAAAGACCGATATGTTAATCGCCGGCCAGCGGTTTTACGATTGGTGAAACAGTCGGAGGGGGCATGAATATTCCGAACAGGGTCTTCGCTGCGATCTCCCTCCGTTTGCCGCCGTCCCGCGGGTGGACTAGAATTTGGCGGTCGCCACCTCTTTCGATCACGCACGCGACACTGCAAGGAGGCTCCCATGCCGGCGAGAAAGAAAGCGAAACCCAAAGCCAAACGCAGGAAGGCGCCGGCCCGGAAGCCGGCGGCGCGCAGGAAGGCCGCGAAGGCGGCAAAGAAGCCCGCGAAGAAAACGCCGGTCCGGCGCGCGCCAGCCGGGAAAGCGGCGCCGGCCGCACGGCGGGCGGCGGCGAAGCCGAAGCCCGTGACCCCGCCCGCGCAACCCGCGCCCCCTCCCGGCGAGCGCGTCGGCGTCGTGACCCACTACTTCGGCCATCTCTCCGTGGCGGCCGTGAAGCTGGAAAAGGGCACGCTGCGCATCGGCGACACCATCCACGTCCGCGGGCACACCAGCGACTTCAGCCAGCGGGTCGAGTCCCTGCAGGTTGATCACAAGCCCGTCACGGAAGTAGGCCCGGCGGACGATTTCGGCATGAAGGTGATCAACCACGCGCGCGAGCACGACGTCGTTTACAAGATCCGGTAGCGCAGCAGGCGCGTCGGAACAAGGGCGGCTCGGGCCGCCCTTCTTTTTTCCGGCCACGCGGAAGGCCTGCCCCGGGCGGCCGCGATGCCTACGTCATCCGCCCGCCCCAGTACCAGCCGCCGCCGAACAACGCCCCGACTACCGTCGAGAACGTCATCCCGATCACGATCAGGATGAACACCGCCGGGATTGCGGCAAGCGCCCACTTGACCATGAGCACGACCATGGACCAGAACGGGATCTTGATATCGGTGACCACGATTTCCCGCGCATTGTCTGCCATCTTTGCCTCCGTTTAAGACATATCACCCTAAAAACCACAGC
>DAIDBG010000379.1 GCA_027310225.1 bacterium
GGCGTGCGCCGCGCGACTGCCCGCGCTCGCCGCCTTCGCGGGTGACCACCGGCGCGATGGCGCGCGCGGCGGCATGCGTCATTCCGGAAAAAAACTCTCTGCGGCTCAGCGGTTGCGCCGCGAGCGAATCGGGGATCTCCGCGGGCATTCGCGTGCGCGGCAGCGGCAGGTTTTGCAGCCGTGGCAGCGCCGGTTCCGCCACGCCGAGTTGCGCGAGCAATGCGCGCGCCGCCTCCAGCGTTTCCTGCGCCGGGTGAGTTGCTCCGGAGCCGGCGCGGCACTCATCGCACCAGCCGCGATCGAGCAGCACGATCGGGCGCCCCCCGGAGGCGGCGTGCCATTGCACCAGGCGGTGCAGGGCGATCCCGCCCAGGCATGGCACGCGCACGGTGTCGCGTGGCGAATCGGACGCGGAGACTTTCCAGCAATCAACGTGAAGAGGAGTGTTGCCTGCCGCTACGGGCGCCAGGTCCGCCGTGAAGCCTTCGATCCGCAGCGCTTCCGTCGGACACGCTGCGCTGCACCAGCCGCAGCGCAGGCAGCCGTCGGCGAGCTCGATGCGTTCCGGGCTGACATGTAGCACGCGCGCGGGGCACGCCTGCGCGCACTGGTCGCAGTCGCTGTAGCGGGAGCGCAGCCGCAAGCACCGCTCAGCGTCGAGTTGGAGGGACGCGTCATCGCGCACGCACTGGAAAACGGTGGAACGCCGGGGGGGTTGCCGGTTGGCGACGGGCGAAGCCCGGTCGTGAATCACGGTGCCGCCGTTCCGCATCTTCTTTAGAGGGCCTGTGCCCGTCTTCGGGGGTGCTTGCGGAAAACCTTCTTGTGTAAAGATGCACTTCCACAGCCGAACGCGTATTGATCTATGTCAAAGAAAATGCTGCTTTGCACCAATCCTGGATTCGACTGGTTCTCGTTTGATTTTTAGGGCGATTGGGCGGCGGGCCCGAGCAAGTGACTGGTCCTGGCAGGCAGGTGTGCTGCGGGGGGATACCCGGTATGCCGGTCGTGAGGAAGGCGGGGGAAAGCGCCGCGCGGGCGCGCCGCCACGGCGCCTCGCTATATCGGGACTAGGAGTCTGCGCGGCAGAAACCTGCTGCGGGGACGTTGGTCAAAGACGGCAGTGTAGCAAAGGGAGATGAATTGATGGCGACCTCGTTCCTGCCGTATGAACCGAATCAGCTGTATTTACTGCCGCCGTCACCGTCGGATTGGTTGCCTGAGGGGCATTGGGCGTGGTTTGTAAGCGATGTGGTTGACGGACTGGATGTGAGCGGTTTTTACGCTCGCTACGAGGGGGACGGCCGGCGCAACCAGCCGTATTCGCCGACGATGATGGTGAAGGTGCTGCTGGATGCGTATGCGAGCGGGGTGTTCTCCTCGCGCCAGATTGCGAAGAAGCTGCACGAGGACGTGGCGTTTCGGGTGCTGGGGGCGGGGAACTTCCCGGCGCACCGGACGATTTGCGATTTCCGGCAACTACCCCTTAAGGAGTTGCAGGCCCTGTTCGTGCAGGTGGTGGGCGTGGCCCGGGAACTGGGGCGGGTGAAGCTCGGGGTAGTGGGGGTGGATGGGACGAAGATCAAGGCGAACGCCTCCCAGCACAAGGCGATGAGCTACGGGCGGATGAAGGAAGAGCAGGCGCGGCTGAAGGCGCGGCAATGCGAAGCCGATGCGGCGCGCGGCCGCCATGAAGACGACGGGCGCAAGCCCACTCAGGGCGATGGTCGGGGCGCGCGGTTCAAGCGCGAGTTCGGGGTGCCCGAGGACAAGGCGCAGGAGAACTTCACCGATCCCGAGAGCCGGATCATGAAGACGCAGGAAGGCTATCAGCAGTGCTACAACGCGCAGGCTGCGGTCGATGGGGAAAGCCAGCTCATTGTCGCCGCGGGGTTGACCAACAACGCCTCGGACAATGCGCAGCTCTTGCCGATGGTGAAGGCGGCTGAGCATAACGTGGACAATCCGCCCGCGGTCGTGCTCGCCGATGCGGGTTACCGCTGCGAGCAGAGCTTTGTGGCGTTGGAGCAATCGGGGATCGATGCGCTGGTGGCCTTGGGGCGGGAGGGTAAAGCAGCGGTCAAACTCGATGCGCAGTGCGCTCCGGCGAGCGTACACATGGCGCAGAAGCTCAACACCGAAGCCGGTAAAGCCCGATACCGGCGCCGCAAGGTGATTCCGGAGCCGGTGTTCGGCTGGATCAAGCATGGGCGGGGATTCAAGCGCTTCAGCCTGCGGGGCCTGCAGCAGGTCACGGCAGAATGGAATCTGGTGTGCCTGGCAGTCAATCTCAAGCGGATGCCTGTGCTGGCGAGGCAAGCTTGAAACTGAGAACTCAGCCCCACCACCACCGCGTTACCGCCATCGGCACAGAGTCCATGCACCGCAACATCGTTAGGAGCCCGCGCTCCCTTCGCGTCGACTGCGACGGCGTGTCAGTCACCGATCGCGTCACCCGTTTCTACCGCACGGGCTCCTAGCGCTTGCGCAACGGGACCGCCGCCCGCAGGATCCAGGCCATCAGGAGCCCGAACAGCATCTTCGAGAACAGGGTCGCTGCGAGCGGCATCAGCGTGACGAATGCGGGATTCAGCACCGGCAGTACGGCGAAGAAATTGACCGCCCACACCAGCGCGAGCGTCACGACCGCCGCCGGCATGATCGCCGGCGCACCGAGGTGCGGGAGCACGAACCGCCACACGGCCCACCCGAACGCGATGCCGAGGCCCGCGGAAAGCAGCAGGTGGATCACGACGCCGATCGCCGGCGCCGATTCCAGCCCAGCCGCTGCGGGGATCACGCTCGCCGTGATCTGCCTCGCGACTTCCAGGGCGCTGGTGCCGTTGAGGTTCGAATAGAGCGTGACCCACAGCACTTCCGCGAGCCCGCCGATCAATCCGGCGAGCGCAATGATCGTGAACGGTGTGCGTTCAGGGTTGCCTTCGGTCCGCATGAGTATTCTCCTTTTCCGAGATCCGTTGAGCGAGAGGCCCCCTTCCCGGGGATGGCCTGCCGCCCATGATGGATCTTTCCGTGCGGCGGGGGTTGATCTGGATCAAGGGTTGAGGGGGGCCGGTCGCACGAAAAAACGCGCGCCCCGCACGGGCCGGAGCCTTATTCGAACTGCCTGCGGAACCGCCACACGCCGAAGCCGAATACCGCGGCCCCGAGCAGCGCCATGGCGAGTACCGAATCCCATACCAAGTCGAGGCCTGCGCCGCGCAGCAGGATGCTGTAGGTGGCGTCAATGTAGTGCGCCATCGGGTTGAAGAGCACGATCGTGTGGAGCCAGCCCGGCATGCCTTCGTCCGGCGTGTGGATGCCCGAAAAAAGAATGATCGGGACGAAGAGGAAGATCGCGAGCAGGCCGGCCTGGGAGAGATTGCGCGTGACGGTCGCCGCGAACAGTCCCAGCCCGGAAGAGGTGAAGCCGTAGATCGCGGTGATCGTGAAGAACAGCGGCAAGCTTCCCTGGAGCGGCATGCTGAACACCGGACCCAGCACGGCGAACACGCTCACCATGGTGCCCGCCACGACCACGAGCGTCATCGCGAGGACTTTCGGCAGCAGGATCTGCAGCGGCGAGAGGGGGGAGACCAGCAGTTGCTCGACGGTGCCGCGCTCCTTTTCCCGCGCGAGCGCGGCGGTGGAGAGGAGGATCGTGAGCAGCGTCACCATCATCACCATGTCGCCGACGGAGAAAAACCAGCGGTTGTCCTGGTTGGGATTGAACCAGGCGCGCTGCTCTTCCCGGATCACCGGCAGCGACTGCAGCTCGCCGGCCGTGATTCCGGCGCGAGCGAGCGCGATTTCGGTCGCATAGTCCGCTGCAATTTGCTGGGCGTAGGTTGCGGCGAGCAGGCCGACGGCCGAATTCGTGGTATCCACCTGCACCTGGACCGCCGTCGGCCGCCCCTGCGCGAGCGCGCGCTCGAAGCCTTCCGGTATGTCCATCACGACCATCGCATCGCCGCGGTCGAGCAGGCGGGTGGCCGCGTCGGGGCGCCCGCCCGCCCCGTGGAAAACGTAGTACGGGGGGCGGAAGCGGCTCGCGAGCTCCCGCGAGGCCGCGCTATTGTCCGCGTCCCGCACGTGCAGGAGCGCGTTCCTCAACTCGAAACCGGGCCGGCCGCCGCCCATCACGATCTGGACGGTGAAGGCGAACACGAAGAACAGCATGAGCGGCGTGTCGCGCGCGACCTGCAGGAGCTCCTTGACGGTCATGACCTGCAACTGCCGCCACCAGCGCAACGCGCGCGACGCGGCGGGCCGGATCATGCCTTCACCCGTTTGTGGAACAGCAGGTAGCAGGCGAAGAACAGTCCGCCGGCCTGCACCGCCAGCGTGAGCGCCTCGGGCCACAGGACTTCCAGCCCCACGTTCTTCAGGAACGTGCCCATGATCACCCTGACGTAGTGCATGCCGGGCAGCAGGTACGTGATGAGCTGACCTTCCGGATCCATTGACGTCACCGGTTCCTCGAGTTCCGAGTATTGCAGCGCCGGCACGAAAGTGATGACGAGCGAGATCAGCATGGCGGCGATCTGGGTCCTCACAAAAACGGAGACGAGCATGCCGATGCAGGTCGTCGCGATGACGTAGAGCGCGCCGGCGGCGAAGAAGAGCGTAAAACTCCCCTTGAACGGCGCCCGGAACACGAGCACGGCGAGCAGCCACAGGACGACCAGGTTGACGAGCGCGATCGCGACGTACGGCGCGAGCTTGGCGAGGAGGAACTCGACCCGCGTGAGGGGCGAGGTGTAGATGTTGAAGATAGTGCCGGTCTCTTTTTCGCGCACGACGCGCAGCGAGGTCATGAACGCCGGCACGAAGAACAGGATGAACATGATGAGCTTCGGCGGAATGGACCAGTCGCTCTTCACGCCCTGGTTGTAGAGGTAGCGCATTTCCAGGCCGAAGGGCTGCAGCAACTCATTCGCCTGCGCCGCGGGAATGCCGTCCCTGCGCGAGAGGTACCCGGCGATGAGCTCCCTCGTTGCGGCGGCGTTGATCGCGCTGATATAGCCTTTGGTGATGCGGACCCGGTCAGGGAATGCGCCGTCGAGCAGCACCTGCACCGCGGCCGGGCGCCCGGCGAGGAGGTCGCGCTCGAACCGCTCGGCGATCACGATGACCGCCCGCAGCTTCCCGTCCATCAGCAACGGCGCCGCCTTGCGCTCGTCGGCGAGGTAGCCCTTGAAGTCGAAGTAGCGCGAGCCGATGAAGCGGTAGGCGTAGTCGCGGCTCGCGGCGCTGCCGTCGCGGTCCACGATGGCGAGCGGGATGTTCTCGACGTCGAACGTCATGCCGAAGCCGATCAGCAGCATCAGTGCGAACGGCAGGACGAAGCCCATGACGAGAGAAAGCGGATCGCGCACCATCTCGCGCCACTCCTTGTGCATCACCGTCAGGATCCGGCGGGCGTTCACGGCCTTCCCCCCGGGGCCGCAGGGTCGCGCGTTTCAAGCGCGCTCACCCGATGGACGAAGACATCCTCCATCGAAAGACGCCGCGGCGCGACCGATACCGCCTCGATGCCCGCGCTGTGGAGGAGGGGGGGAATGCGCGCGAGATCTCCGTCCGCGTCCCGCGAAAACACGTGCACGCGCGTGCCGAACAAGGCGGCGCCGGCGTAGCCCGCCCGCCGCAGCGCGAGCACTGCGCGGTGCGGAGCGCCGCTCGCGACCTCGAGCAGGCAACCAGCCTCCGCCTCGACCTCGAGCTTCATCCGCGCGGGTGTCGCGTCGGCGACGATGCGCCCGGCGTACATCAGCGCGAGATGGTCGCAGTGCTCGGCTTCCGACATGTAGTGGGTGGTGACGAGGACCGCGACTCCTTCCTCGCGCGACAGGGCGAACAGGATGTCCCAGAACCGGCGCCGCCCGATCGGATCCACGCCGGAGGTGGGCTCGTCGAGAAACAGCACCTGCGGGCGATGCACTAGGGCGCAGCCGAGCGCGAGCCGCTGTCGCAGGCCCATCGGCAGGCTGCCCGCGGCGTCGCCCTCGTGGCCCGAGAGCCCGGCCATGCCGGTCACCCATTCGGCCCGCGCCCGGGTCGCGCGCGCCCCCAGGCCGTAAATGCCGGCGTAGAGGTGGATGTTCTCCAGGACCGTCAAATCACCGTAGAGCGAGAACGCCTGCGACATGTAGCCGATGCGCTCCTTGATCTCGCGCGCCGCCGCGCGCATCTCGACGCCCGCGACCCGGCCGCTGCCGCCGCTCGGCCGGATGATGCCCGTCAGCATCTTGATGACGGTGGTCTTGCCGGCCCCGTTTGCGCCCAGCAGGCCGAAGATCTCGCCTTGGGGCACGCGAAAGCTGGCGTGGTCAACCGCGCGAAATGAGCCGAAGTCGCGCGTGAGCTCCAGCGCCTCGATCGCGATGCCGCCGCGGGGCGCGCCGCCCGCGGCGGCGCGCGCAGCGGGCCGTTCTTCGCCGCCGGCATTCCGGTTTTGCAACAGGGCTACGAACACGTCTTCCAGATCGGGGTCCATCACGTTCAGGTTCTCGACGGGGACGCCCGCGAGCGCGTCGGACACGGCGGCTCGTGCGCCGGCCGCGTCGGCGCCGGCCACGAAGGCGTTCAACCACGGCCCGCGGGCCTCGACCTGGGTGAATCGCGCCTTCAGCCGCGCCATGGCTGCGACCGGGTCCCCGCTGCGGAGCGCGACCACGCGGCCGGGAACGAGCCGGCGTATCGTCTCCGGTTCGCCGGCGGCGAGAATCCTGCCGCTGTAGAGCAGCGAAGCGCGCTCGAACCGCGCCGCTTCGTCCATGTACGCCGTGGACACGAGGGCGGTGATGCCCTTCTCCTGCAGCAGCTCGGCGAGGATCGCCCAGAACTCGCGCCGCGAAACCGCGTCAACCCCGGTCGTCGGCTCGTCGAGGACGATCAGCTCGGGCTCGTGGATCAGCGTGCATGCGAGCCCGAGCTTCTGCTTCATGCCGCCGGAGAGATGCTTCATCGGGCGCTCGCGGAAGCGGTCGAGCCGCGTCATCGCGAGCAGCTTCGCCTTGCGTTCCGCGAGCGCCCGCTCGGGCACGAGGTGCAGGCGCGCGAAGAAATCAACGTTCTCCTCGACGGAAAGATCGGCGTAGAGGTTGAGCCCCAGTCCCTGCGGCATGAAGCCGAGACGGCTTTTCACGCGCTCGCACGTGGCCTCCGAGTCGAGCGCGACGCCGAATACTTCGACGCTGCCCGCCTCGAAGGTGAGCACGCCGGCGATCGCCTTCATCAGGCTCGATTTGCCCGCGCCGTCCGGCCCGATCAGGCCGTGGATCTCGCCCCGGCGGATCTCGAGGTCCACGCCGTCAACCGCCGGCACCCCGCGGTAGCGCTTGCCGAAGCCCCGCACGCGCACCACCGGGCGCGCGGGTTCCGCCTCTGCGGGCGGCGGCCGCCCGGGGCCGTGCCCGCCGACGCGCTCTACCAGCGCGGCTTCGCCCATTCGACGTTCTCTTTCCAGCGGATCACCGCGTCGGCGGGCAATCCGGGCGTGAGCCTGCGGTCGGGGTTCCGGTCGAGATAAAGCTTCACCGCATACGTGAGCTTGACGCGATCGTCGGGCGTCTGAACCTCCTTGGGCGTGAACTCGGCGCGCGAAGAAATGTATTTCACGGTCGCGGCGAAGGGCTGATCGGGAAAGGCGTCGGTGTAAATGCGCGCCGGCAGGTCGAGGCGGAGCTTCCCGATCAGCACCTCCGGGACGTACGCCTTGAGGTAGAGCTTGTCGAGATCAACGAGGTCGAGGATCGGGCTGCCGGCGCTGACGACCTCGCCGGTATCGCGGATCCTCGTCATGACGATGCCCGCGGCCGGCGCCTGGATGGTCAGGTCCGCCAGCACGCTCTCGACCTCGGCGAGCGCCGCCTTCGCCTGGTCGCGCTGGGCTTCGAGGGCCGCGACCTCGGCCTCCTTCGCCCTCACCCGGTCCGCGCCGAGGCGGGCATCGGCGAGCTGCTTGTCCGCTTGCGTGACGGCGTTGCGCGCCGAGGTGTCGTCGGCCGCCGCCGCGGCCAATGCGAGCTCGGCCTGCTCGGAACGCTGGCGATCCACGAATCCCTTCGACAGGAGCTCGCGCATGCGCTCCGCCTCGCGCCGGGCCTGGGCGCGTGTTGCTTCGGTCCGGTCGGCCGTCGCCCGGGCGCGCGCGAGCCCGGCCTGCGAGCCGTCAATCGCGAGCGGCACCTCCTTCCTGAGCACGGCGAGCGCGGTCTTCGCCGCTTGCACCTGCGCTTCGAGAACGGCGACGGCGGCCCGGGCTTGGCTCACCCGCGCGCGCGCCTGCGCGTCCTCCAGGATCGCCAGTACCTGGCCCTCCGTGACGGTGTCGCCCTCCCTCACGTTCAGTTTCGCGATGCGGCCGGCGAACTTGCTCGCGACGATGACGTGATCGCCTTCCATCCGGCCGTTCGCCTGGATCAGTCCTTCCGGCAGCGTTCCGCCGCCGAGGAGCACGCGATAGGCGGCTGCCGCCGCGACCAGCAGCAGGGCCGCAATCGCGGTCCAGGCGCCGTATCGCCTCTTCATCGCTGCCTCCACGATTGCGTCCGCCCGGTTTGCACCGCCGTTTCCGTCCCGCGGCCGGCCGGCACCTGAGCCGCTCCCGCGCGCGGGCGGCGGGCGAATTGCCGCCCCGCCGCCAGCACGATGCCGGCGCCCGTTGCCGCCGCCACGATCCAGAACGCGCCCCCCGCCGCGCGATCGAACAGCCAGCCCCCGGCGGCCGAACCGATCGCCTGGCCGAGGCTGCCGGCGGCGGTGAGCGCGCCGAGCATCGCTCCGCTCGTATCGCGCTCATCGGCCGTCGCGAGGTAACCGATCGCCGGGAGCAGCCATCCGGAGCCGGCGGCGATCAGGCCGACGCCCCAGTACTGGGAGGCGAGCGTGCCGCCGAGCGCGAGCCAGGCTGCGCCCGCGGCCATCGTGGCGAATCCGCCGGCGACGACCGCGCCGCCGGGAACGCGCGTGAGCACCGGGCGGTAGAAGAGAAGGCCCTGCACGGCGATCATGACCAGGCTGCACTGGGCGAAGAGAAAAGCGAGTCCCGCCGTACCGAGCTGGAACTTGGATTCGCCGAGCGGCGGCAGGATCGCCTCGAACGCCCCGAGACCGAACAGCACCAGGAAATTCGCCGCGTACGCCGCACGCAGGTGGCCGCCGGCGCTCACCTGGAGCGGACCGCGTGCCGGCTCCTGGGCGGCGGGCCGCCGGACCATCGCGCGCGATCCGAGCGCGGCGAGTGCGGTGACGACGGCGCTCGCGCCGGAGGCCGCGAGCGCCCAGGCGATGGTCCCGGCGTCCATCCCGGCCGCGCCCTGCATGCGCAGCATGAGCAGCGAGGCGCCTCCGCTCAACGCGGGGCCGAGCAGCAGGCCGAGCAGGCTTGCGGCGACCGTCGCCGCGAACAGGCGGGCGCGCGCTTCCGGCTCGCGCACTTCCGCGACGAGCAGCGCGACCACCGGCAGCACCGCGCCCGCGAACGCGCCCGCCACCGCGCGCAGCAGATAGGCGGACGCGAGATCGCGCGCCGCGGCGACCGCAACGAGCGCCGCGGCGTAGCCGGCGAGACCTCCGACCAGCACCGCGCGCGGGCCGAACCGGTCGGCCGCGCGGCCCCACGGCACCGCGCTCAGGAACAGCGCGAGCATGTAGATGCCGGTGAGCCCGCCGCTGTGCAGGCC
>DAIDBG010000383.1 GCA_027310225.1 bacterium
TAATAGCACTTGAGCCACGCCGTGACGTCGCGCGTGGCGTCGTCGGCCCGGCGCTCGGTCATCGAGCAGTGGGTTCCGAGCTCGTGCCAGTTCCCCGGCTCGTAGCGCCGGCGCCGCAGCACCGCATTGATCGCGCGGTGCACCAGCAGGTCGGGATAGCGCCGGATCGGCGAGGTGAAATGCGTGTAGGACTCGTAGGCAAGCCCGAAGTGGCCGACGTTGTCGGGACTGTAAACCGCCTGCTGCAGCGAGCGCAGCATCACCGTCTGTATGAGCTGGGCGTCCGGCCGGTCCTTGGCGCGCGCGAGCAGCTTCGCGTAATCGCGCGCGTGAGGATCGTCCCCGCCGCCCAGCTGCAATCCAAACCCTTTCAGAAACTCGCGCAAGGCGGCGAGCTTCTCGGGCGTCGGGCCCTCGTGGATGCGGTAGAGCATCGGGTGATCGTGGCTGCGCAGAAAATCCGAGGCGCACACGTTCGCGGCCAGCATGCACTCCTCGATGATGCGGTGCGCGTCGTTGCGCTTCACCGGCACGATGCGGGCGATCTTGCCGTGCGGGTCGAAAACCATGTCGGTCTCGACGGTCTCGAAGTCAATCGCGCCGCGCCGCTCGCGCGCCTTTGCCAGTATCTGGTAGAGCCGGTGCAGATTCCGCATGTGCGGCAGGAGCTGGCGGTGGCGCCGCGCCGCCTCGCCCTGCTCGTCCTCCAGCATGGCCGCGACCTCGGTGTACGTGAGCCGGGCGTACGAGCGGAACACGGCCGGATAGAACCTGTAGGAGACGATCCCGCCGTCCGCCCCGATGCGCATGTCGCAGGCCATAGCCAGGCGCGGCACCTTCGGATTGAGCGAGCACAGGCCGTTGGAAAGCTTCTCCGGCAGCATCGGTATGACCCGGCGCGGGAAATAAACCGAGTTGCCCCGCCCGCGCGCCTCCCGGTCGAGCGCGTCATCGTGCTTCACGTAGTGGCTGACGTCGGCGATGGCGACGATCAGCCTCCACTCCCCACCCCCCCTCGAGGCAGACGGCTCTGCCTCTCTTCCCCCCCTTGATAAGGGGGGGATAAGGGTGTCGTGCTTGCGGGTGGAGTCGCTGTCCACTTCCCTTCCCCCCCTTGATAAGGGGGATACCCCCCGCTTGTCTTCCCCCCCTTGTGAAGGGGGGGATGAGAGGGGGGGTTCGCAGTACACCGCGTCGTCGAAATCCTTCGCCGTCTCGCCGTCTATCGTCACCAGCGGCAGCTCTGAAAGATCGACGCGCCCCTGGCGATCCTCGGCCGTGACGGCATCCGGCAGCCGGGCGCACAGTCGCTCGGCCGCCGGCGCGAAAACGTGCGGCAACGCGTGCTTGCGCAGCGCGATCTCGATCTCCATGCCCGGGTCCGCGTAATTGCCGAGCACCTCGACGACCCGCGCCACCGGCTGCGCATGCTTCGACGGCTGCGCGACGACTTCAACCATGACCACCTGCCCGGGCGCCGCGCCCGCCGCGCCGTCGGGAGGCACCAAGAATTCGTGGCTGACGCGCTTGTCCTCGGCCGCGACGACGAGGATCCCGTGCTCGCGCAGCAGCCGCCCGACCAGGCGCTGCTGGCCGCGCTCCAGCACTTCCACGATCTTGCCCTCCGGCCGGCCCCGGCGGTCGGCGCCCACGATCCGCGCGACCACGCGGTCGCCATGCAGTACCTCGCGCATTTCCTTCGGCCCCAGGATGACATCGGGCGCGCCATCGTCGCGGATCAGGAAGCCGAAGCCGTCGGGATGGCCCTGGACCCGGCCGCGGATGAGGTCGAGCTTCTCGACCATGCAGATCGCGCCGCGGCGGTTGCGCATGATCTCGCCGTCGCGCTCCATCGCCGCGACCCGGCGCTGAAACGGCTCGCGCTCGCGCTCCGTGATGCCGAGCAGGCGCCGCAGTTCCGCGTCGCCGACCGGCACGCCGTGCCGGGTGAGCGTTTCGAGGATGAGCTCGCGGCTCGCGACGGGCTCCGCATAGCGCTTCGCCTCGCGCTCGAAATGCGGATCGCGCGGCTTGCACCGCCGGTTGCTTCTGGAACGCCGGGTCTTCAATTGATCAATGGAGCACGTTGGTCTAAAATCGCCGCCTCATGCCCAGGTGGCGGAATTGGCAGACGCACCAGGTTCAGGTCCTGGCGCCAGCAATGGTGTGGGGGTTCGAATCCCTTCCTGGGCACCACACTCCCAATGATGAATGCGGAGTGCGGAGTGCAGAGTGCAGAATGCAGAGTCTGCAAGTCTAGGACCTTCTGCGCTTCGCTGTTCTCACGCTTGCTACCAGCATCGCGGTCAGTTCATCCGCCTCTTTTGCGATTGGCACGACCTGGTTCTCCGAGAGAGTTCCGGACCCTACCAGCAATTCCAGCCAATATCCGGTTTCCTCAATTTCCTGCAAGGATCCCTCTATCTTGTTCTGCATTCTGCACTCTGCATTCATCGCTACGCGAAGGGGTGCCTGAGTACTATCGTCTGCTCGCGCCCGGGGCCGGTGGAAATCAGGTCAATCGGCACGCCGCACACCTGCTCGATGCGCTTGAGGTAGCTGCGCGCCGCTTCGGGCAGCTGCTCGAGCCGGGTCAGTCCCACGGTGGTCTCGTTCCAGCCGGGCCATTCCTCGTACACCGGCTCGCACTCTTCGAGTTCCTCGGCCCCCACCGGGAGGATGTCGCTCTCGCCGCCGTTCACGCGGTAGCCCACCGCGAGCTGCACGGTTTCCATACCGTCGAGCACGTCGAGCTTGGTGACGCCGAGCCCGGAGATGCCGTTGATCTGGATCGAGCGCTTGAGCGCCGCCGCGTCGAACCACCCGCAGCGGCGCGGCCGCCCGGTAGTGGAACCGAACTCATTGCCGCGGTTCGCGAGCTGGCGGCCGACGTCATCGTCGAGCTCGGTCGGGAACGGCCCCGAGCCGACGCGCGTGGTGTAGGCCTTGGTGACCCCCAGCACGTAATGCAGCTGCTGCGGGCCGATGCCCGCGCCCGCCGCCGCGGCGCCCGCCACGCAGTTGCTCGAGGTCACGTACGGGTAAGTACCGTGGTCAATGTCGAGCAGCGTGCCCTGCGCGCCCTCGAACAGCAGGTTGTGCCCCGCCTTCTGCGCTTCGTACAGCAGCAGCGGCACGTCCGCGACCATCGGCTTGATGCGCTCGGCGAGCCGCATCGTCTCGTCGAAAACTTTTCTGAAATCCACGGTCTCAGCGCGGAAATAATTCTTGAGGACGAAATTGTGGAAGTCGAGCACGTCGCGCAGCTTGGTGGAGAAGCGCTCGCCGTGGAACAGGTCCTGGAGCCGGATCGCGCGTCGCGCCACCTTGTCCTCGTACGCCGGGCCGATCCCGCGCCCGGTGGTGCCGATCTTCCCGTCCCCTTTCGCCGACTCGCGCGCACGGTCGAGCGCGGCGTGATACGGAAGGATCAGGGGGCAGGCTTCGCTGATCTTCAGGCGCGGGCGCACGTCCACCCCGGCGGACTCGATCGTCTCGATCTCCTCCACCAGCGCATGGGGCGAGAGCACGACGCCGTTGCCGATGTAGCACGCCACCCCTTTGCGCAGGATGCCCGAGGGCACGAGGTGCAGCACGGTCTTGCGCCCGGCGATCACCAGCGTGTGGCCGGCATTGTGCCCCCCTTGGAAGCGCATCACGCCCTGGGCGTGATCGGTGAGCCAGTCCACGATCTTGCCCTTGCCCTCGTCGCCCCACTGCGCGCCGACGACGACTACGTTCTTCGCCATAGGACCTATCTAACCGCCAAGGCGCCAAGACGCCACGAAACAAGAATCCGTAACCACTGCGTCAAAAGAAGGGAACCCGCGTCCTTTGATCGGGACGCCCCCGCTCCCTCCCTCGCGGCAGGAAGGAACTGTCCTTCATTTGAAATTTTTTTGACGCCTTGGCGTCTTGGCGGTTCATTTGAGTTTCTGAACGACCCACTTGCTGTTGCGCTTCGCGAGCCGCCGGTCGCAGTTGAGCTCGCTGCGTGCGCCGGCGTGCCCCGGCAGGTCAACGACCACGGTCTCGCCGCGCGCGCGCAGCGCGTTGATGCCGCGCTGCAGGGCGGCGTCCCGCGGCGCGTGCGGCGCAAGGATGCCGGGCTTCACCGCGCCGTCCGGGCACGCCGAGGCCAGCTCGCGCAGGTCCATGCTGAAGCCGGTCGCCGGCCGCGCGCGCCCGAACGCCCTGCCCACCTCGTCGTAGCGTCCGCCGAGCGCCAGGGCATTCGCCCAGCCCTCGGCGTAGGCGGCGAACACCATGCCGCTGTGATAGTGATAGCCGCGCAGCTCGGCGAGGTCGAAGCAGCGTATGCGCGCGACGTCGCGCAACTGCCCGGACAACTCGCCGAGCGCCGCAAGGGCCGTGCGGATCTCCGCGTGATCGGGGAGCACGCGGCGCGCGCGTGCCAGCACTTCCGCCCCGCCGTAGAGCCCGGGCAGCGCCGCCAGCGCACCGCGCGTGCCGCGGTCGAGGCCGCGCGTGAGCTCCTTCAGCGCCGGCAGGTCCTTCGCCTGCATCGCGCGAAACAGCTCCGATTCGAGCTGCGGCGCGACGCCTGCGCGCCGCACCAGGCTGCGAAAGATCGCCACGTGCCCGATGTCGAGATAGCCGTCGCGCACGCACGCCACGGCGAGCGTCTTCATCAGCAGGCGCTGGATCTCGACGTCGCTCTCGATCCCGCCGTGCCCGTAGATCTCGGCGCCGATCTGCCGCGGCTCGCGCGTGCGGTTCATGCCCGAAGGCAGCGTGTGCAGCACGCTGCCGGCGTAGCACAGACGCGTGACGCCCTTGCGGTTGAGCAGGTGCGCGTCTATGCGCGCGACCTGCGGCGTGATGTCCGCGCGCACGCCCAGCATGCGCCCGGAGAGCCGGTCCACGAGCTTGAAGGTCTGCAGGTCGAGGTCGTGCCCGGTGCCGGTGAGCAGCGAGTCCACGTACTCGAGCAGCGGCGGCATCACCAGCTCGTAGCCGTGCACCCGGAAGAGGTCGAGGATGTCCCTCCGCAACCGCTCGATGCGGGCGGCCTCGAGCGGCAGGATGTCCTCGATGTACTCGGGCAACGCCCACGTGCGCATTGCGGGACCTTCCGGAATTCAGGCCAACTGCGGATTATAGAGGAGCGCGCAGGGAAAGGCGCGCCTTCTCAAAGACGTGCAATGTAGAGCAGCACCAGTCCGGCAAGCATGGAAGTGAGGCCGATGAAGCGGATCTGCCCGTCGCCCATCTCGGTCAGCCGGCGGAAAGTATCGCGCCACAGGCCCGGCAGCAGGAACGGCAGTATGCCCTCGATGATGAGCATCAGCGCAAAAGCCGTGAACAGGACATTGCCCATGACGTCTGGCCTCGCCGCGGCGCGCGGGCGGCCCCGCTACTTGCCGGCCTTGCCGCTCGACCTGAGATACTTGAAGAACTCGGAGCCGGGCTCCAGCACCAGCACGTCGTTCCTGTCCTTGAAGCTCGCCTTGTAGGCCTCGAGGCTGCGGTAGAACGTGTAGAACTCGGCGTTCTGCTCGTAGGCGCGTGCGTAGGTCGCGGTCGCCTTGGCGTCGCCTTCGCCCTTGATGCGCTGCGCGTCGCGGTAGGCCTGCGCGATGATCACCTCGCGCTGCCGGTCCGCGTCGGCCCGGATCTTTTCCGACTCGGCGGCGCCGGTGGACCGCAGCTCGTTCGCGACGCGCTTGCGCTCGGCTTCCATGCGGCGATAGACCGATTCGCTCACCTCCTGCGGCAGGTCCACGCGCTTCAGCCGCACGTCGAGCACCTCGACGCCGATCTTGCGCGCATCCTCGTTCGCCTTCTCGCGCATCAGGTCCATGATCTTGTCGCGCTCGCCGGACACCACCTCGGGCACCGTGCGATTGCCGAACTCGGCGCGCAGGCCGTCGTTGATGGTCTGAAAGAGGCGGGTCTGCGCAAGCTGCTCGTTGCCGCCGACGCTGACGTAGAACTGGCGGACATCGGTAATGCGCCATTTGATGAACAGGTCCACCAGGACGTTCTTCTTCTCCGAGGTGAGAAAACGCTCCGGCTCGGGGGTGTCAATGGTGAGGATGCGCACGTCGAAATTACGCACGTTGTCGAGCAGCGGGACCTTGAAATAGATGCCGGGCGCCTTCTTGATGTCCACCACCTCGCCAAGACGGAACACGATGGCGTTCTGGCGCTGGTCAACGATGAACAGCGAGAGGGAGGCGACGATCAGCACGACCAGCGCGCCGATCACGATGGTACCGATGCCGGGCTTCATCAGCGGGGCTCCCGTTCCCGCAAGCGGAAGGCCTCGCGCGAGCGCGCGGTCGAGGATTCCGGCGCAGGCGCCGGTTCCGCGGGCTTGGGCGCGGTCTCCGAAGAGGACGTGCCCGACAGCTGCATGATCTTGTCGAGCGGCAGATAGAGCAGATTGTTGCCGCCCTTCTGGTCAATCAGCACCTTGGTGGTGTTGCTGAGGATCTGCTGCATGGCATCGAGATAGAGCCGGTCGCGCGTCACCTGCGGCGCCTTGTTGTACTCGGCCACGATCTGGCGGAAGCGCGAGGCATCGCCATCGGCCTGCTCGATCACGCGCTGGCGGTAGCCCTCGGCTTCCTGCTGCAGGCGCGCCGCCATCCCGCGCGCCTTGGGAATGACATCGTTGGCGTAGGCCTGGCCCTCGTTTTTCTGGCGCTCGCGGTCCTGGCCGGCCTTGACCGCGTCGTCGAACGCCGCCTGCACCTGCTCCGGCGGCTGCGCGTTCTGCATCGTGACCTTGCTGATGTTGATGCCGGTGCCGTAACGGTCGAGGATCTCCTGCATCAGCTTCTGCGCGCGCGCCGCGACTTCAGCGCGGCCCTCGAAAATCACGAAATCCATGCTGCTCTTGCCGACGATCTCGCGGATCGCGGTTTCGCCGCCTGCAGCACCGAGTCGTCGGGAACCCGGTTGTTGAACAGGTAATCGGTGGGGCTTTTCAGGACATACTGGACCGCGAACTGCACGTCCACGATATTCTCATCGTCGGTGAGCATGAGGGCCTCTTTGAGCACCTTGCTCTTGACGTTGTTGCGGTAGCCGACCTCGGCCGTGCGCACCTGGGAGAGGTTCACCACCTCGGCGGTCTCGATCGGATACGGCAGGCGCCAGCGCGGTCCCGGCATGGTGGTCTCGGCGTACTTGCCGAAGCGCAGCACCACGCCGCGCTGGCCCTCGTTGACGATGTAGAAGCCGCTCGCCAGCCACACCGCGAAAACCAGACCGAGCAGCAGGCTGGCGCCGCCGCCGCCCATCTTCCTGCCGCCGGGCGCGCCCGGCTCGTCGCCGCCGCCGCCGCCGCGGCGGCGTCCGAACAGCCCGTTGAGCTTGCGGTTGAAGTCGCGCCAGAGCTCGTCGAGATCGGGCGGCCCCTGGCCGGGCCGCCGGCCCCACTGCGGGTCGTTGAGCGACATCAGCGCGCCGGCGAGACGCCGGCAACGCCCGGCAACAGAGTCGCGAATGGACCTCAGATAGGCGGTCATGGAGAAAGCGGCGGCGTCAGGCTGCAGCAGGATCTTTGAATTTCAGGAAAGGCACCGCAGCAGCAGCATGTTCCTCGAGGGCGAGCCGCACGAACTCCATTCCCTCCCCTGATGCGGCACTCGTCCAGACACGTGCAATTCTACCATATTCGTCGCGCTCCGCCCGGGCGGGGAGCTGCGTCAGATCAATCTTGTTCATGACCAGCACCTGGGGAATGGACTCGGCTCCAATCTCGGCCAGCACCTGGTTGACGGCGGCAATCTGGGCGGCACGGTCCGCGCTGCTCGCGTCCACGACGTGCAGCAGCAGATCGGCGTGGATCGTCTCCTCGAGAGTGGCCCGGAACGCCGCAACCAGGGTATGCGGCAGCCGGCGGATGAATCCGACGGTGTCGGACAGCACCACGCGCGCGCCACTGGCGGCGTGGACGCGGCGCGTCGTGGTGTCGAGCGTCGCAAACAACTGGTCGGCCGCATAGACGCCGGCGCGGGTCAGGCGGTTGAACAGCGTTGACTTGCCGGTATTGGTGTATCCCACCAGCGATACCGCCATCAGGTTCGACCGGCTGCGCGCCCGCCGCCGCACCTCGCGCTGGGAGCGGACGGCGGCGAGCTTTTCCTTCAGCAGCTTCACGCGCTTGCCGAGCAGCCGCCGGTCGGTTTCGAGCTGGGTTTCGCCCGGCCCCCGCAAGCCGATGCCGCCCTTCTGCCGCTCCAGGTGGGTCCAGCCGCGCACCAGCCGCGGCGCGAGGTGCTCGAGCTGGGCAAGCTCCACCTGGAGCTTGCCCTCGTGGCTGCGCGCGCGCTGGGCGAAGATGTCGAGGATGAGGCCGGTGCGATCAATCACGCGGCAGCCCAGCTCGCACTCGAGATTGCGCTCCTGCACCGGTGAGAGATCGTGATTGAAGATCGCGAGCGTGGCGCGAGTCGCGGCGACAACGCCCGCGACTTCGCCGACCTTGCCTTTGCCTGCGAACAGCGCTGGATCGGGACGGGCGCGCCGGCCTCCGATCACCGCCCGCGCGACGACGCCGGCGCTTGCGGCAAGCTGCTGGATTTCCTCCAGGCCCTCGGCGTAGCCGGCCTCGCCGAAATCGAGGCCGACCAGCACCGCCCCGGTGGCGTTACCGGGATGGCCGTGCATCAAACAGGCTTGTGCCGCCGGACATCAGCTGTCAGGGCCCTGGTCAAGCTGGATGTTGACGGGCCGGGCCGGCACTACGGTCGAGATCGCGTGCTTGTACACCATCTGGGTGACCGTGTTCTTGAGCAGGACCACGTACTGGTCGAAGGAATCGATCTGTCCCTGGAGCTTGATGCCGTTTACCAGATAAATCGAAACCGGGATGTGTTCTTTGCGCAGTGTGTTCAGGAAGGGGTCTTGTAGCAACTGCCCTTTGGTGCTCATGGTGGCCTCGCCGTTGTCGTTATTGAAGAAACAGTCTAGTTGATTTTTCGCCGTCGCGCCATAGGGTTATCTTCTCCGGCCGGTCCTGTCGGCGTAGGGATTGAAACCGGTCCTGAACTCGACCCTGAGCGGCGTACCCTGCAATTTGAAAGCGGCGCGGAAAAAACGTTCCAAGTACCGGCGGTAGGCCTCCGGCACGCGCTCCAGGGCGTTTCCGTGGACCACGATCCGGGGCGGGTTGACGCCGCCCTGGTGCGCGTAGCGCAGCCGCGGGCGGATGACCCCGGCGCGCGGCGGCGGCTGCTGGGCGACCGCCTGGGCCAGCGCGCGGGTGAGGCGCGGGGTGGGCAGGCGCGCCATCGCCGCCGCGTAAGCCTCGTCCACCGATTTCATGAGCGGGTCCATGCCCTGACCGGTGAGCGCGGAGATGAAATGGAGCCGTGCGAACCCGAGGAAATCGAGCTTGCGCGCGAGCGCGCGCTTCACCAGCTCGCGCTCCTCTTCCGGCAGCCGCTCCCATTTGTTGACCGCCACCACCAGGGCGCGGCCCGCTTCGAGCACGTAGCCCGCGACATGAGCGTCCTGCTCCGCGATGTCCTGGCGCGCGTCGAGCACCAGAATCGCCACGTTCGCGTCCTCGAGCGCCTGCAGCGCCTTCACCACCGAGAACTTCTCGGCCGGCTCCGCGACGCGCCAGCGCCGGCGCAGCCCCGCGGTGTCAATCAAGGTGTAGCGCCGCTGTCCGCGCTCGAACTCGATGTAGATGGAATCGCGCGTGGTGCCGGGCTCATCGGACACGATCACGCGCTCCTCCCCGAGCAATGCGTTCACCAGCGTTGACTTGCCGACATTGGGCCGCCCGAGCACGGCGATTTTTGGATGGCGGTCCGCCGCCCGCGGCGCTTCCCGCGCCGGCGGTAACCCGGCGAGCGCGAGTTCCATGAGCGCGGCGACGTTGGCGCCGTGCTCCGCCGAGATCGGCAGCGGTGCGCCCAGTCCGAGCGCGTGAAAATCGGCGCCGGCGATGGCCGGATCCATGCCCTCCGCCTTGTTGACGACCAGGAACACGCGGCGCCCGCTGCGGCGCAGCTCATTGGCGATCGTGCGGTCCTGCGGCGCGAGCCCCGCGCGCGCATCCACCACGAACAGCACGGCGTCGGCCTCGTCCACCGCCTGGCGCGCCTGGCGCGCCATCTCGTGCAGCAGGCCTTCCCGCGCGACCGGCTCGAAGCCGCCGGTATCCACCACGAGGTACGGCCTGCCGCCGAGCCGCCCGCGGCCGTAGTGCCGGTCGCGCGTTATGCCGGGCACGCTGGCGACGATCGCGTCGCGGCTCCGGGTGAGCCGGTTGAACAGCGTGGACTTGCCGACGTTCGGCCGGCCGACGATGGCGACGATGGGAAGCATCGCTCAAGGATGAGGGATCAGTTTTTGCGATCACTGAACGCTGATCGCAAAAACTCCGCCGTTGCGGGTCTGCACCAGGAAACTCGTGAGATCGAGCGCCACCGGCGGCGCACTGATGGCGCTGCCGTCGGTGGCGATGCGCGCCGCGAACGAGCCGTCCTCGCGCGAGAGCAGGTGCACGTAGCCTTCCAGGTCGCCGACCGCCACGTAGCGCCCCAGGACGAGCGGCGCGCTCACGCTGCGGCCGGCGAGCTTGTCCTGCCGCCAGAAGCTGGAGCCGTTCGTCTTGTCGAGCGCGAGCACCGCGTTCTTGTCGTCCGTAACGTAAACGTAGCGTGCATCCATCGCCAGCCCCGCGATGCTCGAGACGTCGCGCGCCCACAGCGGCGCGCCATTCGTCAAGTCGAAACACGCGACGCGGCCCTGGAACGCCACCGCACAGACCTGGCGCTCGTCCATCACCGGCACACTGGTGATGTCGGCGACCCGCTCGAGCTCGGTGGTGCCGCGCGGCAACGCCACCACCCCTTCCCAGCCGACGTTCCCGGTCGCGAGCGCGAGCGCAACCAGGCGTCCGCCGGGAAACCCGCCGAACACCGCTCCGCGCCGCACCAGCAGGCCGGCGGGCATGCGTACCGACAGCGTCGGCGTGGAACGCTGATAGATCCACTTGCGCTTGCCGGTGGCGACGTCGAGCCCGAAGATGCGGCCGTCGCCGGAACGCACCACCACCGTGCCGTCCTGCGCTTCCGGCGGCGCCAGGATCTCGCCGGAAAGCTGCGACTTCCATAGCGGCTTGCCGGCGCGGTCGAATGCCAGCACCTCGCCCTTGGAAGCGCCGAGAAGCACCAGGCCGCTGCCGCTGCCGACGCCGCCCGAGACGCGCTGGCCGGCGTCAAACTGCACGACAACCCTGCCGCTGCCCGCATCGAACCCCGTCACCTGACCGGATACACCGCCGGCATAAACGACATTTCCGGCGACCGCAGGAAAATAAACGCCCCTGCCGGAGCCGCCAACGCTGCCCTGCCACAGGATCTTCAGCGCGGCCGTGGGCTGCAGCGGAACCAGCTCGGCCGGTTTCTGCGCCGGCCGGCTGCCAAACATGCTGTCATACGCGTTATAGACCGTCTGGCAGCCGGCGAACAGCGCGAACACGATTCCGATCCCGGTGGTGAGGAACAAGCGAGTCATTATTGTTCAGTGTTCAGTGGTCCGTGTTCAGTGTTCAGTGTTCAGTGTTCAGTGTTCAGTGTTCAGTGTTCGGCGCTAGATTGGATGGACCGTGGCGTTTGGAGTTCCAGCGCTCGCGATTCACCGCTCCCTTCGCTTCACCAAGCGAGTCGAGCTTGAGCTGCAAGGTAGCGCGATAGGGGCTCCCCGCCTCGCTCTTGTCGAACGCGAGCTGGTAGGCGCCGCGCGCCTCCGCCGCCTTGCCCTGCGCCAGCAGGATGTCGCCTCTCAGGTCGGCATAGAGCCCGGCCATGGAATCCACCGGCTTGACCTCGAGCCATTTCAGCGCCTCGGCGTAGTTCTTCTCGTCGAGCAGGACGCCCGCGAGCCGCAGCCGCGCAACGTCTCTGACCTCGTCTTCGCGTGCGTTGTCCACCACCCATTGCAGCTGCGTCTTCGCCCCGGCAAGATCCCCGCCGTCGAAGCCCGCCCGGGCCGCACTCAGCGCCGCAAGGACCGCGTACGGCGTGGAACCGTAGCGGTCCACAATCTGCCCCGCGATGCCCCGCACCTTTTTGAGGTCGCCGCCGCGCTCCGCCTGCTCCAGCTGCTGGTAGAGCGTGGACGCAGCGACCGTCTGGCTGTTGCGGTAGTAGCGCCAGCCCTGGAATCCGGCGAAGGTGAGCGCCGCGGCCGTGATCGCCAGTATCACGAGGTTGCCGTACTGCTTCCACCACGCCTTTATATCTTCAATCTGTTCCTGCTCTTCGAGATCGTATGCCATTCCTCTTTCCTAACATGAGGTCAATCGCTTCCGCCACCGATGCGCGCACCTGCTGCACGGCTTCGCGCAGCGCCTTGACGCTGACCACCCCCGCGCCCGCCTCCTCCTCGCCCACGATCACCGCGAAGCGCGCCCCGCTTGCGTCCGCCTTCTTCATCTGCGATTTGAAGCCGCCGCCGCCGCAATGCAGCACCACGGACAGGCCGGCATCGCGCAGGCTTTCCGCGACGCGCGTGGCATGGCGCTCTGCGGCCTCGCCCTGGCGCAGCAGGTAAACGTCGGGCACGCGTACCACGGATTGCGGGCCGTCCCTGACCAGCGCGAGCAGGCGCTCGATGCCCAGCGCGAAGCCGCACGCCGGGGTCGGTTTGCCGCCGATCTGCTCGACGAGACCGTCATAACGCCCGCCCGCGCACACGGCGTTCTGCGCGCCGAGCCGCCCGCTCACCCACTCGTAAAC
>DAIDBG010000011.1 GCA_027310225.1 bacterium
CGCCTGAGGTCCAGGAGAAGCTTCGCTCGCAGGGCGGCGAACCGCGCACTATGACAGCCGCCGAGTTCGACGCGCTCATGAAAAGGGAGTCGACCAAGTGGCTGGGCGTGATCGCGCAGAGCGGCCTCAAGCCCGAGTAGCCGCGAACGAGCTTGATTCTGATGGAGGTGCCGCATTGGGACATCGAAGTCCTCGATACCGATGTCCTCGTCTTGGGAGGCGGGCTTGCCGGGCTGCGGGCGGCCGCGTCGGCGCGAACCGCGGGCGTATCCGTGGTGCAAGCGTTCCATGGCCGCGGTGCCTCGCAGCACATTATCGGCTTCAACGTTCCGCTCGGGCACGCTGACCCGCGCGATAGCCCACAAGCGTACTTCGAGGACACGATCGCCGGCGGCTATGAGCTGAACGATCCGCGTCTGGTCGGCGCTCTGGCCGACGGCGCCTGCCCCACGCTGGAAGAGCTCGTGTCCGTCGGCGTGCCTTTCGCGCGCGAGGGAACGCGGTTCGCCCAGCGCCTGCTCTCCGGCAATCGCTATCCACGTTCGGTGTACCACCCCAACGGCGTGGGGCGCCTGGCCCTCGAGCGGCTGTCGGCCCATTGCCGCGCGATCGGCGTGTCAGCCTACTCGGGCTGGAAGGCGATCGGGCTGCTTCGCGATGGCCTCGATGTCGTCGGCGCCCTTCTCGTGAAGCTCAGTTCCGCCCGGCTGCTCGCGGTCCACGCGCGCGCCACGGTGCTCGCGACTGGCGGCATCGGCGCGATCTACGCTGACAGCACCTATCCGCTCGACGTCGCATCCGACTCGTATGCGCTCGCCCTCGGGGCGGGCGCGGCGCTGATCGACATGGAATTCGTGCAGTTCGAGCCCACCGTTGTGGTCCACCCGGAGGGCTGCCGCGGCATGGAGATGCCCACCGCCATGTTCGGCGACGGAGCGCGGCTGCTCAACGCCGCGGGCGAGCGCTTCATGTTCCGCTACAACCCAGAGCATGGCGAAAAGCGCATCGAGAAGGCCCGAATCGCGCTTTGCATCCAGAGGGAGATCGACGAAGGCCGGGGCATGCCCGATGGAACAGTCGTCTTCGACACGATCACCGTTCTCCCCGAGCGGCTGGAGTCGTACATGAGCCACTGCCGACGCCTGCGTGCCGCCGGCGTCGAGCCCCTGACGACCGCGCCGCGGGTACGTCCCGCCGCACACAGCCTGATGGGTGGCATCCGGGTCGATGCCACGACTCAGACCAGCGTGTCGGGCCTCTTCGCCGCAGGAGAGGCGGCCGGCGGAGTGCACGGCGCGAGCCGTCTCGCCGGCAATGGCGCGAGCGACGCGCTCGTTTTCGGCGGCATCTCCGGCCGTGCCGCGGCGGCCTTCGCGTCGCGCGCGGCCAAAGTCCCGCGCAATTGGGCCTCTATCCACGCCGATGCGCTCTCGCCGCTGCAGGACGCCTGGGCGCGCACCGACGGTCCCGAACCCAACGACATCAAGAAGGCGGTCCGGGGAATCATGCCCACCGGCGCCGGAATCTATCGCAGCAGGGATTCGCTCCTGGAAACGCTCTCGACACTGGATTTGCTGCGCTCCGAGGTCGACGGGGGGCTGAGGACTTCCGGTCCGCGCGACGTGATTCGCGCGATCGAAGCCGCCAACATGGTCCTGTCCGCCTCCCTCGTCGCGCGCTCGGCGCTGGAGCGCACCGAAAGCCGGGGCGCGCACCAGCGCACCGATTATCCGAAGCGCGATGACGCCAACTGGCTGCGGCATGTCACGATCGAGACGGAAACGGGCGTGAAACCGGCGCCGGCGGCGATGCAGTAACCTCGCGCACACAGCCTCGAGAGACACATGACCCCGATGAACGTGGAGCGCAGAGGTTCGGCGCTGCTGCTGACGATGAACCGGCCCGAAGCGATGAACGCGCTGTCAAGCGCCCTGGTGCTCGAGCTGCTCTCGGCGGTCGAAGCGGCCGCGGATCGGCGCGACATTCGCGGCATCGTCATCACGGGCGCGGGCGACAAGGCCTTTTCCGCCGGCACCGACCTCAAGGAGCGGCGCACGCTCGATGAGGCGGGCAAGGCGGCGCAGAGCCGCTCGCTACTCACGCTGTCGACTGCGATCCGGGGCAATCCCAAGCCGGTGATCGCGGCGATCGGGGGCTGGTGCCTGGGCGGGGGCTTCGAGCTGGCGCTCGCCTGCGACCTTCGCATCGCTTCCGAAGACGCGCGCTTCGCCTTCCCGGAGATGACCCTCGGCGCCTATCCCGGAAGCGGCGGCGCCGCGACGCTGCCAAGGATCGTGGGTTTCGCGCGCGCCAAGGAGATCTTCTTCACGGCGCGGCAACTGGACGCTGCGGAGGCGCTGCGCGTCGGCCTGGTCGAGCGGCTGGTCGGGCGGCCCGCGTTGATCGAGTCCGCACTCGCGTGGGTCGCGGAGATGGAGGCGACCAGCCCGCTGGCGCTGGCGGCGCTCAAGCGATCGATGCACGAAGGCATGGCCATGTCCGTCGAGGAGGCGAGCGAGCTCGACCAATCGATTCGCCGTGCGCTGGATGCGACCGCCGATTACCAGGAAGGGTTGCGCGCCTATTTCGAGAAGCGCAAACCCGTTTTTCGAGGCGAGTGAACGGAGTCCTTGCAGGATGAACGACGACGCAATCAAGGGTGGCAAGCCGCTCAGTGGAATGAGGGTGATGGACTTCACGCGGTTCTTCGCGGGGCCCTACTGCGCGCAGCTCCTCGGCGACCTCGGGGCCGAGGTGGTGAAGGTGGAGCTTCCGGGCCAGGGCGATCCCCTGCGCACGCAGGGTCCGCCGTTCCATCACGGCAACGGCATCACCTTTTACGCCACCAACCGCAACAAGCGCTCGGTCACGCTTGACATGCAGACCGACGAGGGAAGGCGAATCGCGCGCGCGCTCTGCCTCAAGGCCGACGTCGTGCTCGAGAACTTCCGGCCCGACGTCATGCCGCGGTTCGGGCTCGATTATGAGAGCCTCGCGCAGGCATCGCCGCATCTGGTGTATGCCTCGATCTCCGGCTTCGGCGCGGATGGTCCCGACATGAACCAAGGGGCCTTCGACCTCACCATCCAGGCCTTGGGCGGCTACATGGCGATCACCGGGGAGCCCGGGGGCGCGCCCATCAAGCTCGGCACCTCGGCCTTCGACATGCTGGCCGGAATGAATTGCCAGTCGGCGATTCTCGCGGCGCTCCTGCAGCGCGCCACGACCGGCCGCGGCCAGAAGGTCGAGACGAGCCTGCTCGAAAGCGAGGTCGCCTTCCTCGTGAATGCGGCGCTCGAGTATCTGATCACGGGCACCGAGCCCGCGAAGTGGGGCTCGGAGCACGCGCAACAGGTGCCGTACAAGGCCTTCCGCACCGCGGACGGCTGGGCGGTCATTGCGGCCGGCTTCCAGAATCTCTTCGAGTCGTTCGTGCGTATCCTCGGCCGCGAGGACCTCGCCACCGATGTGCGCTTCCGCAACATGGCGGGACGTGTGACGCATCGCGTCGCGTTATACGCGATCCTGGATGCGGAAGTGCTGAAATTCCGCACGACCGAGATCATCGCGGCGCTCGAGACGGCCAAGGTGCCCTGCGCGCCCGTCAACGGCATGGCCGAAGTCTTCGGCCACCGGCAAGTGAAGCATCGTCGCATGCACGTGCGGCTCTCCCATCCGCGCTACGGCGAGGTGCCCTCGCTCGGTGCGGCCGCGAAGTACTCGGCGTTCGACGTGGTCGAGGGCTGGACCGCGCCGCCGATGCTCGGTGAGGACACGAACGCCGTGCTGCAGGAGTGGCTCGCGATGCGCGACGACGAGATCGAACGACTGCACGCCGCAAAGGTCATCTGACCGGCAGTGGCGATGATCGGATAGGAAAACTATGTCGACAGCGGAATACTTCCAATCGGAAAGTGGCAGGATCGAGGATGTGCGAGTCGGCACGACACTCACCTTCACCAAGACGGTGTCCGAATCGGACGTCTACCTCTTCGCCGGCATCACGGGGGACTTCTCGCCCAACCACATCGACGCGGAGTACATGAAGAAGGGTGGCTACGGCGAGCGGGTCGCGCATGGCGCCCTGCTCGTCGGCCTCATGTCGGCTGCCTCGGCGCGCATGCGGCTCGGGCGCACAGTCTCGCTCGGCTACGACAAGGTCCGCTTCGTCGCGCCGGTGCGCTTCGGCGACACCATCGCGACCGAATACACGATCACCTCCGTGGATGTGGGCAAGCGCCGGGCCTACGCCGAGGTCACGTGCAGCAACCAGCACGGCGAGGTTGTCGCCGCCGCCGTCAACGTTCGCGCGTTCGTGGATTGATCCCCCGGACGCCCCAATCTGTCGCGTCGCCTATCCAGACCAGCGCAACCTTTTGATCTCGCCCGATTAGCCGCCCGAATGGCGGCCTAAATCCTGTGAGTCCTGATACTTGGCGTGGCGACCCGAGATAGGTGAGGATCGATTCATGTCGTGCATGAAGGCTGGTATCGTTACGGTTTTAGAGTGTGATGATGTCAAAGTCCACGCTGACCGGCGAGCTGCGAATGGCCGGCCCTTTTCGCGAGCTGCCGTCTCATTGGATCGAGCACCTTGCACTACACTGCACGCGCCGGCACTTCAGTGCGGGCGACTATATATGGCGGAGGGGCGAGCCGGCCCAATCCTTCATGGTGGTTGAAGAGGGACTGGTTGCCATACAGTGGAGCACTGTTGGTGGCGAAAACGTGCTCATGGCCCTGTTTGGGCCGGGAGATACCCTGTGCGTGGTTCCGGCGCTCCAGCACGTGCCGTTTCCCGCTGACGCGGTCACGGTCACGGCGCGTGCGGAAGTCTTCCTTGTCGCTGCGGCGCCGGTGTTGGACGCCGTTGATCGTGATGCGGAAGTTGCTGCTGTCCTTAACCGCGCGCTGCTCGATCACGCCTCGACCCTGCGCAACAAGATTGATTTCGTAAGCGCTGGAACCGTACCCCGCCGCGTCGCAGCGTTGCTGCTTCACCTAGCGGAGCGCTTCGGGCACGAATCGGATGATGGCACGGTAGAGATCCATCCCGCGCTGACCCGGGAACAGATCGGGCAACTCGTCAACGCCCGGACCGAAACGGTAGCGCGCGGTGTGCCGGAGCGTTATGATGAAGATCATAGTGCGCCGCCGCCCGCCGGCGTAGCCTTTGAGCACGCCCGCCGGTGTAGCGGCCGGGGCTGGAACAGCGAAGGAGATCATCATGCCTGAACAGATTGCCGCATGGACAGCGGAGCACCGCAATTTCGAAAAATTGCTGATCATCATGGAACGCGAATTGAATCTGTTTCATCGCGGCGAGCAGCCCAATTACGGGCTCATGCTGGACATCGTTTACTACATGACCCAATACCCGGATCGGTTCCATCATCCCAAAGAAGATATTGCTTTCGAGCGGGTGTTAGAGCGCGAATCCTCAGCCTCGGAGCGGGTCGAATCGCTCCACCGTCAACACGACATGATCGCCCGGAGCGGAAAGGCATTGCAGGCGCAGCTCGATTCGGTGATGGCCGGTGTGATGTTGCCGCGCTCGCAGATGGAGCAGCCGGCACGGGAATACATTGATTATTTCCGCCATCACATCCAACTGGAGGAGCGGGAGCTGTTTCCCCTGGCACAACGTGTTCTCGGCGACGGGGACTGGACGGCGATTGACGCGCAAGCCCCTGAAGGCGCCGATCCGCTGTTTGGCGGCTCTCTCGAGGATCGTTATCGGACGCTTCACCGCCAAATTGCCAACGAAGTTGGTTGCGACTGTGTGGCCGAATAATCGCGAGTCCCAACCGGTTTTCTTCAACCTCCTGCGGATCGAATTCCCGGTCGGGGCGATAACCTCGATCGGGCACCGTGTTTCCGGGGTCGTGCTGGCGCTAGGGACGCCGGTTCTGATTTATCTGCTGGACGCCTCGTTGCGCAGCGCCCAGGACTACGAATGGGTTCGCGCCTTGCTCAATACCGCGCCGGTCAAAGGCCTGGTGCTCCTGACGATCTGGGCGTTCGCTCACCATTTCTTTGCCGGAATCCGGCATTTGTTGATGGATATTGACGTCGGCTCGTCGCTGCCGGCGGCGCGGCTGAGCGCATGGCTGGTCAACATAGCGGGCGTCGGTGTGGCCCTGCTTGGCGGCGGAATGCTGCTATGAGAGGAACGCTGGCCGGATTGCGGGCGTGGCTCCTGCAACGGCTGACCGCCGTCTATATGATCGGCTTTATCGTGTTCCTGCTGGCGCACTTTGCGACCGATGCGCCACAATCTTACGAGCTCTGGCGCGCGTGGATGATGCGCCCGGAGGTGAGCATTGCCACTTTCGTCTTTTTCACGGCGCTGTTGATGCACGCGTGGGTCGGGATACGCGACGTGGTTCTGGACTATCTGCAACCGATGATCGTGCGCGTGCCGGTTCTCGCGATCGCGGGATTCAGCCTTCTAGCGATGGAAACCTGGATCGCGCGGATGCTCCTCGTGTCGTGACGACGGAGCCGCGGTGAACGCATCAGAGGAATGCCGATCATGAGGTTCTCAATCTACCGCTTCAACCCGGAGCAGGACAGCGCACCGTACATGCAGCACTACGACATTGCGCTGCAGCCGGAGGACCGGATGCTGCTCGATGCCCTGGTGCGGATCAAAGCCGCGGATGACAGCCTCACCTTCAGAAGGTCCTGCCGCGAAGGCGTGTGCGGGTCGGATGCGATGAACATCAACGGGCGCAATGGTCTTGCATGCGTAACCCGGATAGTGGAACTAAAGGAACCGGTAGAACTGCGTCCGCTCCCGAGCTTCCCGGTAATACGTGACCTCGTCGTTGACATGACGCAGTTCTTCAAGCAGTATCATTCGATCAGGCCATACCTGATCAACGACGAAGCCGCCCCACAGAAGGAGCGCCTCCAGTCGCCGGAAGACCGTGAGAAGCTTGATGGACTCTACGAGTGCATTCTTTGCGCGTGTTGCACGAGCCAGTGCCCTTCGTCGTGGTGGAACCCGGACAGGTTCGTCGGTCCGGCTGGGCTCCTGCAGGCGTACCGTTTCATCATTGACAGCCGTGACCGGGCAACGCAGGAGCGCCTGGAGGATTTGAACGATCCCTATCGGCTGTTCCGGTGCCGGTCGATCATGAACTGCACCGAGGTGTGTCCGCGAGGCCTGAGCCCGTCCCGGGCGATCGAGAAGATCAGGCTGATGATGGTCAAGCATTCGCTTTAATGGCCCGGATGGAAAGTTCCGACCGCACGCTGGTCTGCAGCGTGCTGTTTCTCGATATCGTCGGCTACTCGAAGAAGCCGGTTGCCGATCAATTGCAGTTGAAGCAGAGTTTCAACCGGGCGCTGTCGGAGGCGCTCGAGGCCGTGCCTCCGCGCGATCGCGTCATTACCGACACGGGCGATGGCGCCGCCGTCACCTTCTTCGGTGACCCGGAGAATGCGCTGTTCGTCGCGCTCTCGATCCGGGAGAACGCCGGCCGGCCGGCCGTCCGCATGGGGATCAACCTCGGCCCGGTGCGCATGGTCCACGACCTCAATGGCGAGAAGAACGTCATCGGCGACGGGATCAACAACGCGCAGCGGGTGATGAATTTCAGCAAGCCGGGCCAGGTACTGGTTTCGCGCTCGTTCTACGAGGTCGTGTCCTGCCTGGCGACGGAGTACGCCGGGCTGTTCCGGCACGAAGGCCCGCGCACCGACAAGCACGTGCGGGTGCACGACGTTTACGCGGTCGTGGCGGGCGCGCGCGCCAGGCGGCGCGCCGGGGAAGCAGCGCCCGCGGTGGACGAAACCCGCGCCCACCTGCCGGCGGAGGTCTTCGACGCGGGGGCCCACCTCATCGTCTCCGGGTACAGCAAGTCGAGCGTCCAGGACGCATTGAACAATCTCGCGCAGAGCGGCTCACGGGTGATTTCGGACATCACGGAAGTCGGCGCCAAGTGGGTGGCAGCGTGCGAGCACCCGCAGGTCCCGCTCAGCGCCTGCAGGATCGAGGAGCTGGGCTACACGCGGATCGTGACGGGGCCGACGCAGGAGGCCGTCGTCGCCAAGCTGGAAGAGTTGGTGCAGTTCGGCGCGGTCGTGGTGCGCGCCGCCGAGCTCGTGGGCGGCGTGTGGGCTGCCGTATGCGAAGTGCGTCCATCGGGGCGGTGACCGGAATAAACAGGGTAACTTTTCTTTCAGGGATGGATCATGAATTCGACACCAATCAATTTCAGGCCATGGGCCGCACTTCTTCTTGTCTGCACGCTCCTCGTCCTGCCTGGAGGGGCGCGCGCGCAGTCTGTGTGCGATGCCGATGGAAGCGGAGGTACGGGGGGCAGCGCTGCCAGCGGCAGCGGGAGTTTTGCTTGCGGAATATCGAACGGTGTGAGCGGCACCCAGGGCACCGCCGTGGGCTTCAGCAACGCTGTGATCGGTTCGGCGAGCACCGCCGTGGGCAACACCAATTTCACGACCGGCGTCTGGAGCACCGCCGTGGGGATCCTCAACAATGCCAACGGCGACTACAGCGTTTCCTTGGGCTCGGGTTCCTATGTTGGGCCGGGCGCCACCGGCTCCGTTGCCATCGGGGGAGCCTCTGCCTCCGTCAACCGCGCACAGGTGAATAACAGCGTCACCGACGCCGTCGCGCTGGGCTCGCGCTCGGTCGCGGACCAGAGCAACACGGTTTCGGTCGGCTCCTCGAGCTTCCAGCGCCGCATTGTGAACGTGGCCGCCGGCACGAGCGCCGCCGACGCGATCAACAAGACCCAGCTCGATGCCGTCCAGAGCACTGCGACCGCCGCGCAGGCGAGCGCAACGACCGCCTTGGCCAACCTTCAAACCGCCGTCAACCAGCTTCTGCAGAGCGGGCTCTGCTCGCTCAGCGGCGGCACGGTGACCTGCGGCAACAACGTGCAGCTCGCGGGCGGCACGGTGGCGGGCGGGGCGAGCAACGCGATCGCCGTCGGCGCGGGGGCCAACGCCCAGTCCTCGGGCGGCATCGCCTTGGGAATGAACGCTGTCGCGGTGCAGTCGAACTCGGTGCCGAGCGGCGCATCACCAGCGTCGCCCCCGGCGCCGCCGGCACCGACGCGGTGAACCTGGACCAGTTGAACGCCGCGCTGGCGAACACCGGCGGGGGCTCGCTCGCCGCGGCCAACGCCTACACCGACAAGCAGGTGACCGCGGCGCGCAAGTTCGCGGCCCAGGGCATCGCCGCCACGGCGGCCATCCTGAGCGTGACGCCCTCGGCGGTCGGCAAGACGGCGCTCGGCGTGGGCACCGGGTACTACGACGGCGAGGCGGCGATCGGCCTGTCGATTTCGAACGCGCTGCGCGAGCGCTGGCTGCTGAGCGCCGGCATTGCCGCATCCGGCAGCGGCAAGCCGGTGGCGCGCGCGGGCCTCGCGCTGGAGTTCTGAGCGGCTAGGTCAGACC
>DAIDBG010000014.1 GCA_027310225.1 bacterium
GCCCGCTGCCGGTGCCGCGCGAAAGCCGCCAGGCGCCCGAGCTCACCCTGGCGCAGAAGCGCGTCGCGCAACTGGAGAAGCAGGCGCGGCAGCTCGTGACGCGGGCGAAATCGGAGACCGCGGTCGCTTCCGTTCCCGAGCAGCCGGAGCCGAAAACGGAACCGCAGGTCGCGCCCGCCGCCGCCGACATCATGAGCCGCAGTCTGGAGATCGCCCGGCTCGAGGCGCAGATCTCGCGCGAGTGGGACAGCTACCAGAAACGGCCGCGGCGGCGCTTCATCGGCGCGCGCGCCCAGGAGTTCCGCTTCGCCCGCTACATCGAGGACTGGCGCATCAAGATCGAGCGCGTGGGCGAGCTGAACTACCCGCAGGCGGCGCGCAACCGGAAGATCTACGGCAGCCTGGTGGTCACGGTCTCGATCAGGTCCGACGGCTCGCTCGATCAGGTGGACATCAACCGCCCTTCGGGCCAGAGTATCCTCGACCAGGCCGCAATCCGCATCGTCAGGCTCGCGGCGCCGTTCGCGCCGTTCCCCGCCGACATCGCCAGCGATACCGACATCCTGAGCATCACCCGGACGTGGGTCTTCACCCGTTCCGACCAGCTCGTCACCGAATAACAGTCCATGACCGATAGTTACGCGGTCATCGGCAACCCGGTCGAGCACAGCCTCTCGCCCGAGATCCATGCCGAGTTCGCGCGGGTGACGGGGCAGGACATCTCCTACGGCAGGATTCTTGCGCCCCGCGACGGCTTCCGGGATTCGGTGCTCAGGTTCCGCGACGAGGCGGGCGGCAAGGGCCTCAACGTGACGCTGCCTTTCAAGCACGAGGCGTGGCGCCTCGCCGGCACGCGCAGCGGTTTTGCGCTCGCCGCGGGCGCGGTCAACACGCTCGTGTTCCAGGGCGACGCGATCATCGGCCACAATACCGACGGCATCGGCCTCGTGCGCGACCTCACGCGCAACCTGCGCGTCCCGCTGCGGGGCAAGCGCATCCTGCTGATGGGAGCGGGCGGCGCGAGCTACGGCGTCGTGGAACCGCTGCTGCGCGAGCAGCCCGAGAGCCTGGTGGTCGCCAACCGGACGCTGGAGAAGGCGATCGCGCTGGTCGGCCACTTCGAGAAGCTGCAGAGCTACGCCGCGCAGGGCATCGCCGCGCGCCCGTACGGGGCGCTCGCCGGCGTGCAGTTCGACATCGTGATCAATGCCACCTCGGCCGGGCTCGAGAACGCGATGCCGCCGCTGCCCGACGGCGCGTTTGCGCCCGGCGCGCTCGCTTACGACATGGTTTATGCGAAGCGCACGCCGTTCCTGAAGTTCGCGCAGGAGCGCGGCGCGCGCGCTTCCGACGGCCTCGGCATGCTGGTCGAGCAGGCCGCCGAATCATTCTTCATCTGGCGCGGCGTCTATCCGGAAACGCGCTCGGCGATGGCGCTGCTCAGGCGCAGGATGAAGCAGTGAGCGGAACACAGTGAACGAACGGTGAACGGCCGGTGCGCCGCCGCCCATCAGCGACTCGCGGCCTGCCCCTCACCGTCTTCCCGCCATGCGAACCCTCTTCCGCTGGATCTGGTATGCGCTGCTCTGGGCGCTGATCGCACTCGTGCTGGTGCAGTTCTGGTTCGTGGTGCACATCTGGTACTGGGCGGACCGCAACCCGGAAAGCACCGCCTTCATGCGGGCGCGGCTGGAGGTCCTGCGCGAGGACGACCCGCGCGCCCGGCTCGCGTACCAGTGGGTTCCGTACAGCCGCATCTCCGGAGACCTGAAGCGCGCCATCGTCGCCGCCGAGGATGTCAGGTTCGTGAGTCACTACGGATTCGACTGGGAAGCGATCCGCCAGGCCTATGAGAAGAACCTGAGGGAGGGGGAGATCGTCTTCGGCGGCTCGACCATTACCCAGCAGCTCGCGAAGAACCTGTTCCTCTCCGGGGAGCGCGCCTGGTGGCGCAAGGCGCAGGAGGCAGCGATCACGGTAATGCTCGAGACCATCCTCACCAAGCGCCGGATACTGGAGATCTACCTCAACGTCATCGAGTGGGGCGATGGCGTATTCGGCGCGGAGGCCGCCGCGCGCTATTACTTCGGTGTTCCCGCGGCGGCCTTGAGCGCCGAGCAGGCGGCACGCCTGGCGGCGATGGTGCCGAGCCCCCGGCTCTACACTTCACGCCGCGAGACCCCCTACCTCGCGCGGCGCACCGCCGTGATCCTGGCGCGCATGAACGCTGTGCGGGTGCCGTAGGAACGGGGGATGAGGCAGTAAACCGCATTCCTTCCGTTGGTGCGGGGAGAGGCCGGAACCGGCCGCCTGTTCACACCTTCACGGGTTCTGATAAAGTTGGCGCGTGCCGACCCGGCGCTCTCTCAGGAGACACTTCATGCAGAGGAGACAGTTTCTGGCGGGCCTCGGCGCCCTTGGCGTCGCCCCCCTGCTCGGAGCGGCCGAGTACAGCATCCCGCTGCTCGCCCAGGCTGCCCCCGCGTCACGCGCGCCCGACATCTTCTTCGTGCCGACGCCGAACGAGGTGGTGGACAAGATGCTGGAGATGGCGAAGGTGACGGCGAAGGACGTGGTTTATGATCTCGGCAGCGGCGACGGGCGCATCGTCATCACGGCCGCTCAGAAGTACGGCGCGCGCGGCGTGGGCATCGACATTGATCCGGAGCGCATCGAGGAGTCAACGGCGAATGCCGTGAACGCGGGCGTCACCGACAAGGTCAAGTTCATCCGCGGCGACCTGTTCGAGGCCGACATCCGCCCCGCGACCGTGGTCACCCTCTATTTGCTCACCCAGCTCAATCTCAAGCTGCGCCCCAAGCTCCTGAAGGAGCTCAGGCCCGGCGCCCGGGTCGTGTCGCACGCCTTCTCCATGGGAGACTGGCAGCCCGAACGCACGGCGGAAGTCGCCGGTACGACCGTGTACCTGTGGCGCATCCCGCCGCGCAAGGCTTGAAGCCCGGCGACTCTACGTCGCCTCGAGCGCGCCAGCGGCGCGGGCCGGCGCTGGGATGCGCTGCGCGGGAATTACCGGTCGCCCGACTTCTTTCGCGCCGGATCGTCCTTCGGAGCGACCGTGCCGCCGGGGGCGGTGATCGCAACCGGGTCACTGGCCGGGAAAGTCTCCATCAGGCCTTCGTCGAGCTTGCGCTCGATTTCGCCGCCGGTTTTCCGCGACTTTCGAGGGATCGGCCGACTCTTCGGCAGATGCAGCGTTGCCATGGGAATACCCTGAAGTGGAAAGGATGGACTTCAGGGCAGTACGACCGCCCGGCCTGCGCCGGGTTCGCCCGCATCACGACGGATTTCTGTCGCGGATTCCCGACAGACCCGTCACGAGTCACTGGTTACTGTTTCTTGGGCATGTAGAGATCGGTGATTGATCCCTCCGCGATCTCCGCCGCGAAGAACACGGTTTCGGAGAGCGTCGGATGCGGGTGGACGGTCAGGCTGATGTCGGCGGCATCCGCCCCCATCTCGAGCGCGAGCACGGCTTCGGCAATCAGCTCGCCGGCGTTGACGCCGGTCATCGCCGCGCCCAGCAGGCGGCGGGTGCTCTTGTCGAAGAGGAGCTTGGTCATGCCCTCGTCGCGGTCCATCGAAATCGCGCGGCCACTCGCCGCCCACGGGAACACCGCCTTGTCGTAGTCGGTGCCCCGCGCCTGCAGCTGGTTTTCGGTCTCGCCCATCCACGCCACTTCCGGGTCGGTGTAGGCGACCGACGGTATCGTGCGCGCGTCGAAGAACGCCTTGTGCCCGGCGATCGCTTCCGCGGCGATCTTGCCCTCGTGGCTCGCCTTGTGCGCGAGCATGGGTTCGCCGCAAACATCGCCGATGGCGAAGATGAGGGGCACGTTGGTATGCAGCTGCTTGTCCACCGGGATGTAGCCGCGCTCATTCACGTTGACGCCCGCGGCCGGTGCGTTGATGTCTTTTCCATTCGGCCGGCGCCCGACCGCCATGAGGATGGTGTCGAACACTTCCGGCCCGGGCGCGCCGTTTCCCTCGTAGGTGACCTTGAGCCCATCCTTCTGCGGCTCGATCTTCGCGACCTTGGTCTTGAGCAGGATCTTCTCGTAGCGCTTCTCGATGCGCTTCGCGAGCGGGCGCACCACATCCTGGTCGGCGCCCGGGATGAGCGAGTCCATCATCTCGACCACGCTGATCCTGCTGCCGAGCGCGTCGTACACCGTCGCCATCTCCAGTCCGATGATGCCGCCGCCGATCACCAGCAGCCGTTTCGGCACTTCCGGGATCTCCAGCGCGCCAGTCGAGTCAATCATGCGCCGGTCGTCGTACGGGAAACCCGGGATTCTTGTGACGCTGGAGCCCGCGGCGATAACGCAATGATCGAATGAGATCGTCTTGATGCCTTGCGGGGACTCGACCCGCAAGGCATGAGGCGAAGCGAACTCTCCCTTGCCGTGCACGACCTGCACTTTGCGCTGCTTGGCGAGCCCCGCCAGACCCCTGGTGAGCTTGCCGACGACGCCCGCTTTCCAGGCGCGCAGCTTCTCGAGGCTCACTTTGGGTCTTCCGAACTCGATTCCGGCGTGCGCGGCCTCTTCGGCTTCGGTGAGCACCTTCGCGATGTGCAGCAGCGCCTTCGAGGGAATGCACCCCACGTTGAGGCAGACGCCTCCGAGCGTCGGATAGCGCTCGACCAGCACGACCTGCTTGCCAAGGTCGGCTGCGCGGAACGCCGCGGTATAGCCGCCGGGACCGGCGCCGAGCACCAGCACTTCGGCGTGGATGTCGCCTCGAACCCCCCCTCCC
>DAIDBG010000264.1 GCA_027310225.1 bacterium
CGATGTGCTTTCTCAAACCGACCCCTCCGCCTGTCCGCACGCGCGCTCGAACCTTGTTGTCGTCGGCCGCCGTGCCGGCCGGCCTGAAACCAAAGGCCGGACAGCGGCGCTCGGCGCCGCTGTCCGGCCCCAGACGATCGCGTCTCGCGTATTTCCTACTTCTTGACGAAGAACTCCATCTTGACCCCCGCGATCTCGATCACGTCGTGATCGTTGAGTGGCCGGGCCTGCGCGTCAATCACCTTGCCGTTGATCACCGGTAATTTGGCGCCTTCGACGTGGGTGATGAAGTAGCCCTGCGGGCGTCGCGTAATCACGGCGACCTGCACGCCCGGTTTGCCGAGCGTGGTCAGGTTCTTGGTGAGATCCAGTTCCTTTCCGGCACTCGGGCCGGTGAGGATCTGCACCGCGGCGAGCACCGGGGGTTGCGCCGCCGGCGCTGCCTTGGGGACGCCGGCCGGCGCGCTCGGCGCGGCAGGCGGGGGTTTGAGGGCGCCCGCCACGGGAGCCACGCCCCCTTGCGGGCCCTGCATCGCCTGAGTGTCGCCGAACGACCTGGGAGCGGCAGCCGGCCGCACGGATTTCAGCACCATGGTCTTCTCGAAATCGTCCGCCGTGGCCCGCCCGCCCGCCGCCTCGCTCACGTACTTGAGCTTGTACTTGCCGATCTCGATCACGTCGTTGTTCTGCAGGATGTGCTTCTTGATCTGGTTGCCGTTGACCAGCGTGCCGTTGGTGCTGCCCAGATCCTCGAGGAAGGAATCGTTGAGGATGGTCACGATGCAGGCGTGCTCGCTGCTCACCGCCAGATTTTCAATCTGGATGTCGTTTTGCGGCTTGCGGCCGATGGTGATGCGCTCCTTCTCGATCGGTATCTCCCTGATCACCGATCCTTCCAGACTGAGAATCAGCTTCGCCATGGTGGTGTCCCCGTCTATGATCCGAACCAAGCCTTCAATCTGTCCAGCCAGCCGGCGCGCGCCGGAAAATCCTTCACGACCCGCACCAGAATCACCGAAATGTTGTCGCGCCCGCCGTTGTCATTCGCCTGCTGCACCAGTTGCTGCGCCGCGAGCGGCAGGTTTGCCTGAAGGGAGGACACCGTCAACTGGATGTCCTCGTCAGTCACCATGTCGCTCAGCCCGTCCGAGCATAGCAGGTAAACGTCGCCCGGCTGCACCGCATAGGTGTGGACTTCGGTCTCCACCTCCGGATCAATCCCGACGGCGCGCGTGACCAGGTTCTTGTTCTGCGAGTAGCGGGCCTGCTCCCGGGTTATCATGCCGCTATCTATTTGTTCCTGCAACAAAGAATGGTCGCGCGTGATCTGTTCCAGGGCGTCGCCGCGCAGGCGATAGAGCCGTGAATCCCCGATGTGCCCGACCGAGACCTGGTTGTCATGCCACAGCGCGACCACCAGGGTGGTACCCATGCCCGAGTACTGCGGCTGGCTTTGCGCCGCCTGATAGATTGCGGCGTTCGCGCGCGTCGCGTGCCCGGCGATGAGCGTTTCGGCTTCCCTGCCGCCGAGGTCCTCCGGCGCCTTGTCGGCAAGCACCTTTTTCATCTCGGTCGAGATCATCGCCACCGCGATCCCGCTCGCGACCTCGCCCGCGTTGTAGCCCCCCATCCCGTCCGCCAGCACCGCCAGGCCGATCTCGGCGTCGGCGGCAATGCTGTCCTCGTTGTGTGACCGCACCATCCCCGGGTGGGTAGCGGTCGCGACTTCAAGATCCCGGTTGAGATTGATCATCGCGCCCTCTATGAGCTCGTCGCGGACGCCGCCGCCTGCCGCAAGGCCGGCGACAGGCTTTGCAGGCACAGGCGCAGCGCCTTCGCCATCTGCTCGCCGTCCTGATAGCGGCTCTCCGGCTGCTTCACCAGCGCCTTGTTGACGATCGCCGCAACACATGCCGGAAGCTTGGCGTTGAAGGTGCGAACGTCGGCATGCGGCTCGTTGGCGATCTTGAACATGAGCTGGGCCATCGAGTCGCCCTCAAAGGGCAGGCGCCCGCACGCCAGCTGATACAGCGTAACCCCGAGCGAAAACAGGTCGGAACGGCCTTCGATCTTCCTGCCGGCAAGCTGCTCGGGCGACATGTACGACGGGGTGCCCAGCACCATCCCGGTCTTGGTCCTGGAGGAGTCGGTAATGCGCGCGATGCCGAAATCGGTGACCTTGACCGTATCGCTTGCGGGCTCCCACATGATATTGGCGGGCTTAACGTCGCGGTGAACGACATTGTTGCGGTGGGCGTAAGCGAGCGCCTCCGCCACGCGCGCGACGATGGAAAGCACCTTCTCCAGAGGCAGCAGGTTGCCGGGCTTGACATAGGGGGTCAGGTCCCTGCCCTTCAGGAATTCCATCGCAATGTACGCGAGATCGTGCTCTTCGCCCGCGTCGTAAATGGTCACGATGCTGGGATGCGTCAGCCGCCCCGCGGTCTCGGCTTCGTGGAAAAAGCGCTCCATCACGTCTTTCAGCTCGTCGGGCTCGAATTCCTGCGAGAGCGCCATGGTCTTGATCGCCACTACCCGGCCGATCTTGGGGTCCTTGCCCTGATAGACGATGCCCATCGCGCCCTTGCCCAGCTCCTTCTCGACCTGGTAGCGGCCGAGCATGGGCTTTTCCACGCCGCCCCCCGGCAGGATCACCGTGCCGCCGGGGTGCCCGCCGCCCGCGCCCCCCAATATGACGGTCTCGGACATCGCCTTGGCGCGGTTCAGCCGGCTCTCCAGATCGCGGAACCCGGGACGGTAATCGGCCATGCAGCGGAACACCGATTCCGCCTTGTTGAACTGGCGCTTGCGCTCGAAGTCCAGCGCAAGATTGTAGAGCAGGTCCATCACGCCGTCGTTGATCGGCAGCTTGCGAAAATAGTCGAATGCGGTATCGAGCTGTCCCTGCCCCTGGTAGGCGAGCCCCAGCATGCGGTTGTTCTGGGCGGATTCGATGTCGAGTTTCTCCTTCCCGCGCTCGGTTACCAGGAAGCGCTTGGTGGTGAGCGCGAGATGGCCGACCAGCAGCAGCGTTACCGCGGTCATGAGTTGCAGCCATATCAACAGTCTGGTGATCAGCACGAAATGCGCGGCAATCAGCACCACGAGCAGCGCGCCCGTCGCGATCGCCGCCGTCCCGGCCTTGAGCCGCGGCAGCAGCACGATGAGGTAAACCGCGATCAGTAGGAAAACGCCCTTCTCCACCCCTGCGCCCCAGCGGGGCACCACGAAGAAGTCCTCGTTGAGCAGGCTCGAGACCGCGTGCGCCAGGGTGAGCACCGGCGCCATGGTCGGCGCGATCGGTGTCACCTGCGCGGTGCCGAGACCGGCCGCGGTCGGGCCGATCAGCACGATCTTGTCCCGGTACTTGGTGATCGGCACCTTGCCGCTGTAAACGTCGAAGAAGGAATCAACCGGAAACGCCGGCCTGCCCTCCCGGTCGGCATAAAAGAAGGTGAACATGCGCAACTCGGGATCCGTCCTGATGCGCTTGCCCCCGATCCGCACTTCCTCGCCGAGCACGGCTTTGATGTCCGCAACGGACAGGTTCAGGCTCTTCGCGGCGATCAGCAGCGACAGCGACGGCAGGAGCTGGTCGTAGTAGCGCAGGACGAGAGGCTCGGTGCGCACCGCACCGTCCACATCGTTGACCGCATTCAGGTGTCCGATGCCGGCAGCCGCCGCTCCGATATCGGCAACGGGATAGAGGGGGTTCAGCCCCGACAACGGCAGGAAACCGCCCGTGCTCCCGGGTGCCAGCGCATTGCGCGCGACGTAATCCGGCAGCGGCCGGTCCGGCCGGCCTTGCGGTTCCGCCAGCGTGCGGAACACCATCGGCAGCAGCACGTTATTGGCGCGCCTGATGCTTTCCGCAAGCTTGCGATCGGTGTTGAGCGCCTGCTCGGCCTCCTGCAACAGGGTGCCGAGCTGCACGAGCCCGGGAGCCGGCGCGCCCGGGCCGTCGGCCGGCGGCGGCGGGACGCTCCGGGCGTAGAGATCGAGCAGCTTGTTGACGTAGGCGAGGCCGGGATCGAGCTGCGGCTCGAAGAAGAACGTAGCGTTGGCGATGACCTTGGCCTTAGCGCCGGCCAGCATGTCGGTCATCCTGGCAAGCACGTCGCGCGGCCACGGCCAGCGCCCGATGTTGTCGAGGCTCCGGTCATCAATGGCGATGACCGCGATCTTGTCCGACGGAGCGCGCACGGCGCTGCGTACGCCCAGGTCGTAAGCCTTGCGTTCCAGGCTCTGGATCAGGTCGCCGCCGGAAAGCATCAGGAATACCAGCGTGACCGCGACCCCCAGAAACCAGTCGGAGCGCCAAAAATTGAGTTTTGTCATCCCTGTGTCCGCTTTTTGTATTTTTCTAGCGGGCTAACGCCGTTCACTCGGTCATTCTACGATATTTGCCGGAAAATATATGTTTTTCGGGGAAAAAGCGCCAAAACTCTCCGCTAATACAGAGAATTACACCAGCCCTCTGCGCGGAGCCCGGCGGCCGGCCGCGCGGGCCTGCGGGCGAGCGCCGCTGGCGTCGCCACGCCGCATCACCCGGAGAAAGGATAGGCCATGCAAATCAAAAGCGTGGCCTGGAGAAGCGGCCGGCCGCGCGGTGCGGCCGGCCGGAGAAGCGGAACGAACGGTCAGTTGCCGAGGAGCGTGCCGGCAACCAGTCCGGCGGCGCGCGCAACATCGGCGCCGGAGAGCTTTTTGCCGTCCTCGCCGCGTGCGCGCAGCACCTCGATCGAGCCGCCCTGCGCGGTGACTTTGAAGCTCGCGGCGGAGACGTCGGAAACCTCGCCGATCTTGCCGGCCACATCGGCGAAACGGCGGAACACGTGCTTGCGCGCGTCGAAGATCTGCAGCTTCCTGCCGTTCAGCGTGGTCCACGCCCCCGGAGCGGGATTGCAGCCGCGGATCAGGTTGTAAACGAAATCGACGTGATGCGCCCAGTGGATGCGGGCTTCGGCTTCCCGGCACCAGCCCTCGTAGCTCGCCTTCGCTTCATCCTGCACCACCTCGTTGTGCCCGCCGGCGGCGACCAGGTCCGCCGCCTCCAGCATCGCCTTGACGCCCATCGGGTACAGCTTGTTGAAGTAAACGTCACCAAGGGTTTCGTCGGGGCCGATCTCGCATTCCTTCTGCAGCACCACCGGGCCTTCGTCGAGGCCCTCGGTGGGGCGGAAGATCGTGAGACCGGTGCGGCTGTCGCCGCGGATGATCGGCCAGTTGATCGAAGAGGGGCCGCGGTACTTGGGCAGCAGCGACGGGTGATACTGGAT
>DAIDBG010000046.1 GCA_027310225.1 bacterium
GCACATTGACCGCCATGACCGTGGCACCCACGTCGACGATCGCGATGTTCAGATCCTTGCCTTTCTCTGGAAACTGGCTTTCGGTCAGCTCGAACGCAGTCTGGGCGGCGAATACGTCCACATCCATTACCACTGCCTTGAGCCCCGCCGCCTCGGCTACGGCCACCCGGTCTATGATCTTTTCCTTGCGCGAGGCGGCGATGAGCACCTCGGCGTCCTCCGGGTTATTGGGCGCCGGTCCGACCACCTGAAAATCGAGATTGACCTCATCGAGGGCGAAGGGAATGTACTGGTTGGCCTCGGTTTCCACCTGCAGCTCCAGATCGTCTTCACTCTGGCCGGCCGGCACCAGGATTTTCTTGCTGATGACCGCTGCATTGGGTAACGCAAGCGCTAGGTTCTTGATATTGCTGCCCAGCCGCTTGTGGCAGCGCTTCAGAGCATCGCTCACCGCATCGAGATTGTTGATATTGCCTTCCACGATCGAGTCCTTGGGCAACGGCTCGATGGCGTAACGCTCGACGCGGTACATGCTCCTGCCAGCCTCCGCGATCTCCACCATCTTGATGGCCGACGAGCTGATGTCGGTACCAATAAGCGGCGGCGTCTTGGGCTTGAACAGCCTCTCGATCACGTCGAGGTTCAGACTAAATTTTCCTTTGAGCATAGGTTAATGGGGAGACAATCCCACAGTTTACTTTAAATGCTAGCAACAACTATTTTTGGTGTAAAGGGTTTTGTTCTCGCTTCTTTTGTGCGGAACCCCCCTATAATGAAAGCGCACTAACATAGCTTACTCTGCGACAAGTTGCCTTGCTGTGCTGTGCTTCACAAATGAAATATCAGTTCTCGTACTTTTGTTGTAAAAATACAACAAATTGATTTGATGTTTATGCGTTTTCGCTGGTGGGCCTTTCCCCTAGTCCTGCTGGTTTCCAGTGTGCTTGCGGCCTCATTGCTGGTGGCATTTGCTGCCGCTATCGTTTATCCCACGCTGCCTTCATTGGAGACGCTTACCGATTATCAGCCCAAAATACCGCTACGCGTCTACAGCGCTGACGGTAAGTTGATAGGTGAGTTCGGCGAAGAGCGGCGGACAGTGGTGAGGGTGAGTGACATTCCCCAGTCCATGATCAATGCCATTCTTGCGGCCGAAGACGAGCGCTTCTACCAGCACAGGGGGGTGGACTACATGGGCGTGGCGCGCGCCGCAATGTCCAACTTTCTCTCCGGCGGGGTGCGTCAGGGGGCCTCGACCATTACCATGCAGGTCGCACGCAATTTCTTCTTGTCAAAGGAGAAAACGTTCACCCGCAAGTTCAACGAGGTGTTGCTTGCATTCAAGATCGAGGCCAACTTCTCAAAAGACCAGATTCTCGAGCTCTATATCAACCAGATCTATCTCGGCCAGCGGGCTTATGGCTTCGCCGTCGCTGCCCAGGTCTATTTCGGCAAACCTCTCGCTGAATTGACGCTTGCCGAGTCCGCGATGCTTGCAGGGTTGCCCAGGGCCCCTTCGCGCTACAACCCGATAGCGAACCTCAAGCGTGCGAAGCAGAGGCAAAACTATGTATTGCGCCGCATGCGCGATCTGCAATTGATTTCCGAAGAGCAATTCATCGTTGCCAATGCGCAGCCGCTCCAGGTGAAAAAGGAGACCAACGAATTCACGGTACGCGCCGAGTTCTTCGCCGAAATGGTGCGCCAGTTCCTGTATGACCGCTACCGCGAAGACGCCTACACGAAGGGTATCCGCGTCTACACGACCCTGATCGCTTCGCACCAGGAAGCTGCTTACGCCGCGTTGCGGCGCGGCGTGCAGGAATATGACCGGCGCCATGGATACCGCGGGCCGGAAGGCTATGCCGACCTGCCTTCCAAGCCCACCGAAGAGGCGCTCGAGGACGCGCTGCAGGATACCGCTGACAGTGATGACATCTATGCAGCGGTAGTCGTCGAGGCGAGCCCTAGGCTGGTCAAGGCCTATCGCAAGGGCGGGGAGTGGCTGCAGATCAGCGAAGAGGGACTCAAGTTCGCCAGCCGCATGCTCAGTGACAAGACAAGCCCCGGCCAGCGCATTCGCCGCGGTGCCATCGTCCGCGTGCAAAAGGATGAGAAAGGGCGCTGGCAGATAACGCAACTGCCGACGGTCGAATCTTCGCTGGTCTCAATTGATCCGCGTGACGGCGCTATTCGCGCCCTGGTCGGCGGATTTGACTTTGCCCGCAATCAGTACAACCACGTAACGCAGGCATTACGCCAGCCGGGTTCGGCCTTCAAGCCCTTCATCTATTCGGCGGCGCTCGAGAAGGGATTCACCGCCGCCACCATCATCAACGACGCACCGCTTACGTTCACCGCCGCCCAGACCGGCTCGGAGCCGTGGGAACCGAGGAATTTTGACGACAAGTTCGAGGGCCCGATGCGCCTGCGCACGGGGCTGGTGAAATCGAAGAACCTGGTGACGGTGCGTATCATGCAGGCGATTTCGCCGCAATATGCCCAAGATTACATCACGCGCTTCGGTTTCGATCCCAAGCTGAACCCGCCCTATCTCACGCTGGCGCTCGGAGCGGGGAACGTGACGCCGATCCAGATGGCGACCGCTTACGCCGTTTTCGCCAACGGCGGGTACCGGGTTACGCCGTACTTCATCGAGCGGGTGGAGGACGCCCGCGGCAATGTACTGATGCAGGCAAAGCCTGCGGCAGCGGGCGTCGGTGCTGAGCGAGTGATCGACGCGCGCAATGCCTTCATCATGACCAGCATCCTGCGAGACGTGGTGCGCGTGGGCACCGCCGCGCGCGCCATGAAGCTTGGACGCGGTGACCTTGCAGGCAAGACCGGCACTACCAACGAATTCGTGGACGCGTGGTTCAGCGGCTTTAACAGCGATCTGGTAGCCGTAGCGTGGATCGGGTTCGACACGCCCCAAACGCTCGGGCGAAACGAAACCGGATCGCGGGCGGCGCTGCCGATTTGGATGGACTATATGGGCGCAGTACTGAAAGGTGTTCCGGAACAGCCGATCGTGCCACCGGACGGGGTGGTCGCGGTGCGCATCAATCCGGATACGGGGTTACGGATCGCCGAGGCACAGGGGGGCGTCGTTGACTATTTCTACCAGGAATTTCAGCCGCCCGAGCAGGAGACGCTGGTCGGCGGTGTAATGGGTGGCGGCCGCCCGCCGGAAGAAGTCAGGGACCAGCTGTTCTGAGGGCGCCGTGGCCAGGGAATCCGGCCGCAACGATACGCGCAGCCGCATCGCGCACTTCGCGGCGCGGCTGATGGCCGAGGATGGCATTGAGGATTACGCGCTTGCCAAGCGCAAGGCGGCGCGCCAAGCCGGCGTGCCGGAAACGCGCGAGCTGCCGACCAACGAGGAAATCGACGCTGCGCTCCGCACCTACCAGCAGATCTATCACCACGAGGAACACCGCGACCGCCTGCGCGAATTGCGCGTGAAAGCGATCCGGGCGATGCGGGAGCTCGTGCAGTTCAATCCCCATCTCACGGGGTCGGTTCTCAATGGCAATGCCGGGAAGTATGCCGATATCAACCTCCAGCTTTTTACCGACAACGTGAAGGCGGTCGAACTCTATCTCATAGATCGGCGCATTTTGTACAAGGCGGCGCAGAGCCGGATTTATTCCGGGAGGGAATTGCGCACAGTGCCGGTCTATACCGTCGTCGACGACGGCACCGAAATCGAGCTCACCGTGTTCTCGATGCATGATCTGCGTGTATCGCTCAGGACCTGCCTCGAAGGCAAGGCGATCAAGCGCGCCAAGCTGAGCGCCGTCGAGGCGCTGCTCGCAGGGACCTGAGGCTAGGAGCCCGCGTCGCAGTCGCCTCTACTGGCGTGGCGCGTTCGCTACTGACCACGCTGCCAGTTTCTACCGCGCGGGCTCCTAGGGGCCTTCCTTGAGCCATCCTGCTGCATCGAGCGCGTAGTAGGTAAGTATGCCGTCCGCGCCGGCGCGCTTGAAGGCAGTGAGCACTTCCATTGCGCACGCACGCTCGTCGAGCCAGCCGCGCGCTGCCGCGGCTTTCAGCATCGAATACTCGCCGCTCACATGGTAGGCGATAGTCGGCGCCCGGAACTGCTCCTTCACGCGGTGCACGATGTCGAGATAGGTCAGCCCGGGCTTGATCATCACCATGTCGGCGCCCTCCTCGAGATCCAAGGCCACCTCCCATAGCGCCTCATCGGTGTTCGCCGGGTCCATCTGGTAGGTGTACTTGTTGCTCCGGCCGAGGTTTTTAGCCGATCCGACCGCATCACGGAATGGTCCGTAGAATCCCGAAGCGTACTTGGCGGAATAGGCGAGGATGCGGGTGTGGATGAATCGGTGTTTGTCGAGAGCGGCGCGTATTGCCCCGATACGACCATCCATCATGTCGGAGGGCGCCACCACGTCCACTCCCGCCGCCGCACAGGTCAGGGCCTGCCGTTCCAGTAGCGCGATCGTCTCGTCGTTGAGCACGTAGCCGTTGCGGTTGATGACGCCATCCTGGCCGTGCGTGGTGTAAGGATCGAGCGCAACGTCGGTAATGACGCCGAGTTCGGGAAACCGCTTCTTGAGCGCCGCTACGGTCCGCGGCACCAGCCCTTTCGGGTTGGCCGCTTCGCGCCCGTCGGCGCTCTTCAGTTCCTTGGCGATCATCGGGAAGACCGCGATGGCGGGAAGCCCCGCCTCAAGGCAGCGCTCGACGTGCGGCAGCAGCCGGTCCACGCTGTAGCGCCGGATGCCCGGCATGGATGGAACCGCCTCGGTTCGGTTCTTTCCCTCGATTACGAATACGGGATAAATGAGGTCATCGGTACTCAGCCGGTGCTCACGCCGCAACCGCCGCGAGAACTCGTCGCGCCGCATGCGGCGCATCCGCCGCCCGGGAAATCTGCCGTACGCCAGCATCGTCTTAACCTCATGAAAAAAAGAAGTTTTTTTGTTGAACCGACGGGGAACTCTTGGCCATTATAATCGTCTTATGTGGCAGACGATGTTCAATCGTCTCCCGCTTCTCCTCCCTGAGCGGGCGCCTTAATCCTATTAAGGCTTTTCCCCCGGTTTTACTCCCCTTTAACCGGGGGTTTTTTATGTCAGCCAGCCGCATCACGATGTGCTGTGCCTGCGCCGCGCCCTCGTGCTCTCGAAAAGAGCTGTGCGGACACGGCGGAATGCTTGCGGTGCAGCTCATGCTCGACACCTTTCAGCATCAGTTCGTCCCAGCGCCGGCATTCCTGCTGCGCTACCGCGGCGTAGCCGCCGGCGAACGCAACCTGGGCACCACGGTCCGGCGGAAGGCCCAGGAGATCCTGCACGGCACGAAATAATCTGGGATGGGCGCACAGCCGCATAGGTTGTTGTTATCGCACCCGAAACTGGCGCGTGGCGAGGGGCTTACTATACAATACGCGCTTCGCCCGATAACTCGATAACGTGTAGCGAATAAAGGATTTCGCATGAACTCCCGCTGGCCCATGATGCTGATTGTCGGCGCGTTTGCCTCGCCCGTGGTTTTCGCTCAGGCCCCCTCCAAGCCGGATGCGGCGAAAGCGCAGCAGATTGCAACCCAGGTATGCGCCGCCTGCCACGCAGCTGACGGCAACAGCACCCAGCCCGCCAACCCGATACTCGCCGGCCAGCACGCGGATTATCTGTTCAAGCAGCTGAATAACTTCAAGCCGCAAAGCGGCAAACCCGCCGAGCGGCCAAATGCCGTGATGGCCGGCATCGCTGCGAACCTCTCCGTTTCGGACATGCGCGGTCTCGCGGCCTACTTCGAGGACCAGAAGCCCAGGCTGGGCGCTGCGCGCGATCCCGAGTTGGTCAAGCTCGGGCAGGCGATCTACCGTGGCGGCGTCCTGTCCAAGGGCGTTGCGGCCTGCGCCGCATGCCACGGTCCCGGCGGAGCCGGCGTTCCAGCCCAGTACCCGAGGCTCGCAGGGCAGTTTGCGGAGTACACGGCGGCCCAGCTCAAAGCATTCCGTTCCGGCGAACGCGCCAACGATCCCAACCGCATGATGCAAGTGGTGGCCGGCAAGCTTTCCGACAAGGAAATTGCCGCAGTCGCCGAATACATCGCCGGATTGCGCTGAATCCGGCCGCGCCCGGCCGCTGAAGAGGCGGCTGGCAGCCCCCTTTTTTGTTCCCGTAATGCGGTTGTGGGAGTGCGGGCGTTGCCACAAACGGTCGTGGCGGGCGGCGCGTCCGGCGGCGGAATCAGCGCAGCGCGGCAAACGCTTTTTTCGCTGCGGCAACGGTTTTCTCGATTTCCGCAGGCCCATGCGCTGCCGACACGAATCCCGCTTCGTATGGCGATGGGGCGAAATAAACACCCTCCGCCAGCATGGCGTGGAAGAAGCAACGAAATGCTTCCTTGTCGCATTGCATGACTTCGGCGTAATTCGCCGGCGGCGTCTCGCGAAAATAGACCCCGAACATGCCGCCTGCGTTCTGAGCGCAGAAGGGAATGCCGCAATCCTGCGCCGCGTGGGTGAGGCCATCGCACAGCGAGCGGGTTGCCGCAGCGAGCCGCTCGTAGAAGCCGGGCGCCTGCACCAGCTTGAGGGTCGCGAGCCCCGCCGCGACCGCCACCTGGTTGCCGGACAGCGTCCCGGCCTGGTACACCGGGCCGAGCGGGGCGAGCGCCTGCATGATGTCGCGGCGCCCGCCGCAGGCGCCTACAGGAAGCCCGCCACCGATTACCTTGCCGAGCATGGTAAGGTCGGGCCGGACGCCGTAGAGGGCCTGCGCGCCGCCCAGCGCGATGCGAAACCCGGTCATGACTTCGTCGAAGATCAGCACCGCCCCGTATTCGGTGCAAAGCCTGCGCAGCGCCTCAAGAAAACCCGCCCGCGGCGCCACCAGGTTCATGTTGCCGGCAACCGGTTCGACGAGCACCGCGGCGATTTCCCTGCCTTCGCGCTCGAAGGTTTTCTCCAGCGCAATCTCGTCGTTGTAATCGAGCACGAGGGTGTGCGCGGCGGTTTCCGCCGGCACCCCCGCCGAGCTCGGCTGGCCCAAAGTGAGCGCGCCCGAACCCGCTTTCACCAGCAGTGCGTCAACATGGCCGTGATAGCAGCCTTCGAACTTGATGATCTTGGCCCTGCCGGTAAAGCCCCGCGCCAGGCGAACCGCCGTCATGGCGGCTTCCGTTCCCGAGCTGACGAGCCGCACCTGCTCGATCGACGGCACCAGCCTGCACAGGAGCTCCGCCATCTCGACCTCGGCTTCGGTGGGCGCCCCGAAGCTCAAGCCTTTCTCGGCCGCCTGCTGCACGGATTTGAGCACTTCCGGGCAGGCGTGGCCGACGATAAGCGGCCCCCACGAACCGACGTAATCCACGTAAACCTTGCCCTCGGCGTCCCAGATCTGTGCTCCTTTCCCGCGCTGGATGAAAAGGGGCGTGCCGCCCACCGCCTTGAAGGCGCGCGCCGGCGAGTTCACTCCGCCGGGAATGAGGAGCTGGGCGTGCTGGAACAGTTTCTGGTTGCGTTTCATGTTCATCGCTTCAGGAAGAGCCCGCTCAATCGCTGCGCGGCAGCGCGAATGTCGGGCGCTGCGAACAGCGCCGAGATCACTGCCACGCTGTCGGCGCCGGCTGCGATCAACTGCTGCGCATTATCGAGCGTGATACCGCCGATCGCCACCACCGGGACCGCGAGCCGCCTGGCTTCCGTCAGAAGCGCGAGCGGGGCATGGGCCGCGTCCGGCTTCACGCCGGACGGGAAGAAGCTGCCGAACGCGACGTAAGTGGCGCCCGCATCAACGGCGCGGATGGCGTTCTCGATCCGGTTGTAGCAGGAAGCGCCCAGGATCTTATCGGGGCCGAGCCGGACGCGCGCCTCCGCGAGCGGGCCGTCATCGCCGCCCAGATGCAGCCCGTTCGCACCCAGCGCCAGCGCAAGCTCGAGGTCGTCGTTGACGATGAGCGGGACGCGGTGCTCGTGGCACAACGCGAGCAGGGCGCGCGCCTGCACCGTTCTCAAGGCCCGGCTTGCAGCCTTGTTGCGGTATTGCAGCAGGCTCGCCCCGCCGGCAAGGGCCGCTTCGGCCTTGGCCAGCAGCTCGGAAGTGTCGGCGATGTCAGGCGTGACGGCGTAAAGTCCCTTAATCGCCACTGCCATCAGCCGGCTCTTCTTCGCGCGCCCAGAACAGCCGGTCCGGGATGTGCTGGCCCATGCCGGGTCTGAACGCGGCTTTAAGCGTCTGCCAGGTGTACTCCTGCGCGTCCTTCACCGCGTCGTTGATTTCAAGCCCGTTGGCAATGGTGGCGGCGATGGCGGAGGCGAGCGTGCAGCCCGATCCGTGGTACGAGCCGGGCAGCCGCTGCCACGTATCGCTGCGCACGACGCCGCTCTGGCCATAGAGCGTGTTCACGACCTGCGGCGTGTTCTCGTGGGTGCCAGTGACGAGCACGTACTCGCAGCCCGAGGCGATCAGTCGGCGCGCGCACTCGGCAAGGTCGGCGTTCTCGCCCTCTTCGGAATCATCGGCCGCGAGCCGGCGCGCTTCCAGGCTGTTGGGCGTCAGTATCGTGGTCTGCGGAATGAGCAGCTCCCTCAGCGCGCTGACCGTCTCCTCCGCAACCAGCTCATCGCCGCGGCCCGACGCCAGTACCGGATCGAGCACCAGCGGCACTTCGGGATAATCCGAGACCACTTCTGCGATCGCCGCGATCTGCTCCAGATTGCCGAGGAGGCCGATCTTGAATGCGGCGACCGGCATGTCCTCGAGCACGCAGCGCGCCTGCTCGGAGACCCATTCGGCGTCGATCGGAGAGACGCCGTCCACGCCCATCGTGTCCTGTATGGTGACGGCCGTGACGACCGACAGCGGGTGGCAGCCCATGCTGGAGAGCGTCATGATGTCCGCCTGCAACCCGGCGCCGCCGCTGGGGTCGGTCGCGGCGAACACCAGAACGATGGGTGGAAGATCAGGCATGAGCAGGGGATTTCGACGCCCGCGCAGTTGGTCGCGAGCGGGGTGATTCGATAAAATCGGATTCTAGCTTAAAACGGACGCCTGCATGACCACTGCTGACACCCGGGTGTACAGGACTTACATGTGTCTGATCTGCGGTTTCATCTACGATGAGGCCGCGGGGCTGCCGGATGAGGGCATCTCGCCCGGCACCCGATGGGAGGACGTGCCGATGAACTGGACCTGTCCGGAATGCGGGGCGCGCAAGGAAGATTTCGAGATGGTGGAGATATGAGAATCCTGCACACGATGATCCGTGTCGGCGACCTGCAGCGCTCGATTGACTTCTATACCCGTGTGCTGGGGATGAGGTTGTTGCGCAAGACGGACCATCCCGGCGGCCGTTTCACCAACGCGTTCGTAGGCTACGACGAGGAGTCGGAGGCGGCCGTTCTCGAGTTGACGCACAACTGGGACGTAAAGTCGTACGACATCGGCAGCGGCTACGGGCACGTGGCGGTCGAGGTCGAGGACGCGTACCGGGCGTGCGAAGAAGTGAAGAAACGCGGCGGCAGGGTGACGCGTGAGCCGGGACCCATGAAGCACGGCACCACCGTGATTGCCTTCGTCGAAGACCCCGACGGCTACAAGATCGAGTTCATCCAGCAAAAGCCGGCCTAGGTGGCCGCTGCCCGCGCAGCTTCGTCGGCCAGGCGCACGAAGTCGGCGATGTGCAAGTCCTGCGCGCGCCGCCCCGCATCCACCCCGAGGCGGGCGAAATCGCTGGCGGTGAAATAACCCTTCAAAGCGTTGCGCAGCGTCTTGCGGCGCTGGGAGAAAGCGGCCGCGACGACTTTACCCAGCACCGCCTCGTCGCGCGCAGGGTGCGGCAGCCGCGCGAACGGCATCATCCGCACCATCGCCGACTCGACCTTGGGCACGGGGCGGAATGCCGCTGACGGCACCTCCAGGATGCGCTCCATCCCGAAGCGGTACTGCAACATGACCGACAGCCGTCCGTACTGGGACGAAGAGGGCGCGGCGACCATACGCGCCACGACTTCCTTCTGCAGCATGACGTGAACGTCACGAATGGCGGCCGCGCTTTTCGCGAGATGGAATAGCAGCGGTGTCGAGATGTTGTACGGGAGATTCCCGACCACACGCAGCCCGGGGCCAAGCGCCGCGAAATCGAACTCGAGGGCGTCGCCCTCATGCACGGTGACGCGCCGTGACGGAAACAGGGCGCGCAGGCGCACGACGATGTCGCGGTCAATCTCGACCACGTGCAGGTGCTCGAGCCGGTCGGCGAGCGGCCGGGTGAGGGCGCCCAGTCCCGGGCCGATTTCCACCATGACGTCGCCGGGCTGCGGCGCAATGGCGGCGACAATGGCAGCGATGGCGGTTTCGTCAACGAGAAAATTCTGGCCGAACCGCTTGCGGGGGCGCTGCGGCATCACGTCGCGTGCCGAGCGCACCGCACCGGACCGCGTCTGCGCCGGCCGCGGGACGCGAGCTCGGCGGCCAGCCTCACCGCTTCGACCAGGCTGCCGATCTCGGCGCGGCCGGTGCCGGCGAGCTCGAGCGCGGTGCCGTGGTCGACCGAAGTGCGGATGATAGGCAGCCCGAGGGTAATGTTGACGCCGGCGCCGAAGCTCGCGTACTTGAGCACCGGCAGGCCCTGGTCGTGGTACATCACCAGCACGCAGTCGTAACCCCTGAGCCGCTTCGGATTGAACAGCGTGTCGGCGGGCAGAGGCCCTTCGAGATCGAACCCCTTGCCGCGCAGCTTCTCGATCACCGGGGCGATCACGTCGATCTCCTCCCGCCCCAGATGCCCCGCCTCGCCGGAGTGCGGGTTGAGCCCGGCCACGGCAACGCGCGGGCGCGCGATCCCGAAACGCTCGATGAGGTCGTGCCGCAAGATGGCCAGGGTCCGCTCCAGCCCCTCGCGCGTGATCCGCCGCGCCACATCCTTCAGCGCGACGTGAGTAGTGGCGAGTGCCACCCGTATGCCGCCGCCTGCCAGCATCATCACCACGTGCGGTGTTCCCGTGCGCTCGGCGAGAAACTCGGTGTGCCCGGTGAAAGCGATGCCGGCATCGTTGACCACGCTTTTTTGAACGGGCCCCGTCACCATGGCGTCGAAAACGCCGTCGCGACAGCCGTCCGCCGCGATTTCCAGGGTGCGCAGCACGTAATCGCTGTTGGCGGGGTCGGGCTTTCCCGCCGCTACCGGCGCTGCCAGCGGCACGTGATATACCGCGAGGGTGCCGGCTTTAGGGGCCACGGCTCGCCCGGGAACGAAGTCCTCGACCTTGAGGGCCAGGCCGAGCGCTCGCGCGCGGCGCCTGAGCAGCCCGCGGTCGGCCACCACGACGATACGCGCCGGCAGGCGCCGGCGCGCGAGCCGCACGCACAGGTCGGGGCCGATGCCCGCGGGTTCGCCCGCAGTCACCGCAACTTGCGGAGTAGAGGAAGGCCGGGTTCTGATGAGGGTCCCGTCAAATTTTCGGGCGATTTTGTTCCAGCAGCCTGTCGGGATGCCGGGTCCGGCGGGCTGCTAGCGTTCTTCGATCCGGTACTCGACGTAGGCCTTGTCGCGCAGCTGCCTCACCCATTCCTGGTAGGCCTCGTCCGACTTGCGTGCTCGCAGCGCCGTCCGCGCAGTGAGCCGCTGGCGCTCGCGGGACATGTCTTCGTCGCGCCGCCCGATTACCTGGATGAGGTGCCAGCCGAACGGCGACCTCACCGGCGCGCTGATCTCTCCCGGTTTGAGCGCATCCATGGCGCGCTCGAACTGCGGCACGGTATCCCCCGGCGAGAGCCATCCCAGATCGCCGCCCTTGGCCCCGCTGGCATCCTCGGAGTAAATCCGCGCCAGTTCCGCGAAGTCGGCCTCCTTGTTGTCGAGCCGCTCCTTGAGGCTCAGCAGGCGCCGGCGCGCCTCTTCTTCCGAGACCAGCTCGTTGGTCTTGATCAGAATGTGGCGCGCGTTCGTCCGGCGCACGATCGCAGGCGAGGTGCTGCCGCGCCTCTCGTTAAGCCGCAGGATGTGAAAACCGTTGGCGCTGCGCAGCACGGCGCTCACTTCGCCGGGCCGCATGG
>DAIDBG010000058.1 GCA_027310225.1 bacterium
GCTTCCTCCAGGCTCGTGGTGGAGAGCACGGCTTTGAGGCTCTTGGTACTTTCCCCCGACTGCGAGGAATGGGCCTCGTCCACCACGACGGCAAACCGCTTCCCTGGAAGTGCGCCGATCTCCGCGGCGATGACCGGGAACTTCTGGAGCGTCGTCACGATGATGGTCTTGCCGGATTCCAATGCCTGCTTCAACTGGCGGCTGGTGGTGTCGATGTTCTCGACCACGCCTTCCACCTGTTCGAACTGGCGAACCGTCCGCTGGAGCTGGCGATCCAGCACGCGCCGGTCCGTGATCACAATGATCGAATCGAAGACGCGCTTGTCCGCCGTGTCATGAAGCACCGAAAGCTGGTGCGCGAGCCACGCGATTGAGTTCGATTTTCCGGAGCCGGCGGAGTGCTGGATGAGATAGCGCTGCCCCGGACCGAAATCCTGCGCGTGGCCCACCAGCCGCCTCACCGCGTCGAGCTGGTGATAGCGCGGGAAGATCAGGAACCGCCCGCCGGTCTTGCGGCCCGATTCGTCCTCCTCCTCGACTTCCTGTATGAAATGCTGGATGAGCCCCAGCACGCTGTCCCTGGCCCAGATCCGCTCCCACAGATAGCCGGTGGCATAGCCCTTGTCAGTCGGTGGCACCGGCGTATTGCCCGCGCCGCCATACTTGCCGCGATTGAACGGCAGAAAGCGCGTCCGCGGCCCCTGCAGGTGCGTGGTCACGTAGACGAGGTCCGGGTCCACTGCGAAGTGGGCAAGGCAGCGGCCGTAGCCGAACAACGGCTCCTTCGGGTCGCGGTCGAACTTGTACTGCCGGATTGCATGCTGCACGTCCTGGCTGTTGAAGGGGTTCTTCAACTCGCCGGTGAAGATCGGCAGCCCATTGAGAAACAGGCAGAGATCGGGGCTGTTCTCGTTCTTTTCGCTGTACTTGAGCTGCCGCACGATGGCGAAGAGGTTCGCCTCGTAGAGTCTGCGCAGCGCCTCGTTCAACCCGCTTGACGGGCGGAAATACGCCAACTGGAATTTACAGCCGGAATCCTTGATGCCCTTGCGCAGCACGTCGAGCACACCGCGCTGGGCGATCTCGCGCGAGAGCCGGGCAAGAAACTTTTCTTTCACCTCCGCGCCGTGCTGCGCCTTGAGCTTCTCCCACTCCTTCGGTTGCGTGGCGTACACGAAGTCCAGCACGTCGCGGGGGATCAGGCACAGCTTGCGGTCGTACTCCTCCGGCTTGCGGCTGCGGTAGCCACCCGGTTTGCCGAAGTAATAGTCTGCGGGCGGGCTGGCGAAGTCGTAGGGACCGCCCGGTGCGGCATCGGGCCCGCCGGCCAGCAGGGTCGCCTCGATAGCGGATTCGAACGCCTTCTCGGCAATTTCGACCATTCGCCCCCCTTATTGACCCCGTTTTCCCCCGGTTTTCGCCTTTTTACGCCAAGGACCCCCGGGTTTCCACTCCATGTGGAACGACTCGCCGCGGCGCGCTGCTTCGAGTGGAGGCAGGAGAAACCCACACAGCAGCGGCAGGAGCAACCGTGCCCCGGGCAGATCGGCGCTGATACGGGCGCGGCGCGTGAAGGCCCGCAGGTGAGCCTCGCGCCCCTGATGGTCCCAGTAGGCATCCGTCAGCCCTTCCGGCGTCCTGTCCGGAATAGGTGTTTCCCTGCGCTTGAACGTGGCGCCGATCGCCTTCGCCAGCGTTGTTCCGTCGAACAGGAAATTCGCCGCAAGATAGTGAAGATCGAAATAATCCTTGATGCGGCTGTTCGTGAGACCCAGCACGACCAGCGCTTCCAGTTTCTCGGCGACCACGGTTGCCGGGTGATAGGCCAGGACCCTTGGCGCCGGATGGTCGAGCAGGACCGGATAGGCCGTCGCTTCCGGGTCGGGCCAGGTGGCATCGGCGGTGCCGATGTCTACCTGCAGCCGCGTGCGGGTGTTGCCCAGTCGCCCGGTGAACCGCACCCGCACGCCGGCGTACTCGTCTTCCGCACGGATGTCCTCGACGGTGAGATCGCTGGTGTCGAACTCGACGGCATCCTCGGGAGCAGGCATCGCGCAGATCGCCCGGATATCGGCGGCGATGGCCTCGCGGTCGGGCGCGGCGCGCCGCAGCAAATCCAGGTCCAGCGTCGCGCGGTAAGGAACGTCGGCCCACACGCGGAACAGGAGTGCCCCCTTTAGAACGAACCGCGACCTCACTGGGGATCGGCCGAGACGGTAGAGAAACCGCTCGAGCAGGAAATTGGTCAGCGTAAGCTGGAATTCCTCGTTCGCGTGCTGTGCCCGGTTGAGCAGCCGCTGCTGGATCGAGGCCGCGAGATTCTTTGCCTTCGCCGCGCTCATCGCACTGCCTCCAGGTACGGCTGCATGACGCGGGCGACGCGGGTGAGGCGCGCGTAGCGCCACAGTTCGTCGGCCCCGCCGCGGTGGCGTGCGAGGTAGTCGCGCAGCGCCTCCAGCGCTACGTCGAGCCCGATCTTGTTGCGGTACTTGAAGCAATCGGCAACCGTGCGGGCGGGCGTGGTGATTCGCACTTCGCGTTCTCCGATCTGGCGCTTTTCCACACCGACCTCGAGCGCGGGACCGGAAAACCGCACGACCTTCACCGGAAGGCCGGGCAGCTTCGGCTTGCGCGCCTTGCGGTCTATGGCGATCCAGACCTCGTGCGGCGACTGGGTGCCGATCTCGTGGAAACGCAGCGCCGAAAGCAGACAGACAACGGCCTGCGGGACGCGCGCAATGACGGCGAGCATCGTGAAATGCTCGTCGGGCGCGCGCTCGGTTACGCGATAAAGCCCGCGCGAAACCTGCTCCAGCACGCCCTGCTCGGCGAGGGCGCGGATGCGCGGGCGGCTGTAGCCCTGGCGCTCGAGTTCGTGGGTACGCGTGAGGATTCCGGCCGGAGTCGCCCGCGCCTGCCGGGATCGGTGGGTGGGTTTTCTTGCCATGGGGGGACTTTACAAAACGTCGGCACTTATTGTCAATAGCCGACGAATTGTTCAGGCTTACGCTGCTACGAGACGTCAGCACTTGCCGACAACTGCCGAGGTTTCCTGCAGCGGTTAAGAAACCGGCCGGACCGATTTCCTTATGCGGCGACCTGGTCGCGCACGTCTATCTTGCCGGTGACTGCGGCGGAGATGAGTGCGGTGCGGTATTCCTTGAGGCGGTCGATGCCCTCTTGAACCTTCTTGATCAGAGCATCCCCGTTCTGCAAAGTCTTTTCGACCCCCTTCAGTATCTGCTCCTGTTCCGCTATCGGCGGCACTGGCAAATGAATCTGAAATAACTCCTCCGGATATAGCCGCAAGCGGGAAGTCCAGACACCTTTTGAAAACCGCCTCAATTCCGTCAGGAGCGGCGGAACACGGCTCAGAAGATCCAAATACTTCGGCAAATAGGTGTTACCGCGTTGCCGATAGACGTTATAAGCCGGACTCACGATTCCCGTTTCCCAAGCCACACCGAGCGCCCCCATCCAGGCCCACAGCGTATTGATGACCAGATCGCCGGACTGGCAAAGCTTATAGCCCTCCATTGACTCAGCCTCGAACATCGTGACGTTCTTCTCCGAACGGCGCGTAACTCCCGTGATATGCGAAACAGTCATCAATTCCTCATCGCCGGAGACCGACCGCGAATCGAATTCCTTGAATAAAGTCTTTGCTTTCTCGGATTGCCAGTGTTTCGGAATCTGGCCGAGCCACTCGATACCCGAGTCCTTCATGGGGACAGTCGTATCGAGTCCTCTGAGAATAGTACGAGCTATAAGCGCCGCGCGCTTTTCCTGCAGCAACTCGATCAGCCGCTCCTTCCTCGCGATCAGCGCATCGCTCTTCGCCGTTTCGCGGTCGAGGAAATCAGCTATGTATCGCTGTTCATCAATCGGCGGAATAGCGAACTCGGACGCTTGGATTGCGTCCCCAGTGAGACCGAAGCGGGTTATACCATTTGCTGCTGCATGAAATTGATCACGAGGCCCAACTCCACTAAACGCACGCGCGAGAAACCTCCCATCTACCGAGGATTTCTCAGGCCGAACGTGCGCAAGATGGTATCCGCATATGACGTCGGGCAAATCCTCAGCGACAACTGCCGGCACTGCAATGTCGTCGGGTGTCTCGGAGTCTTTGGTAATCAGCACGTCGCCTGCCTTGAGACCAAACCTATGCACTTGGTCCGCGGTAGCGGACGCAGTCATGAATTCCAGATCATTCGTGATCCGCTCGTTGTAATAGACATCGACATAGTTGCAGAGTCGTACCTCCTGCTGGCCATCGATTGTCTTTTTGTCAACGTTACTCAGTTGCACCGAAGCGATTGTCTTGAGCCGCCTTATTGTCCAATGCGCCGGAATTTCCCCGAGCCACTCAACACCGGAGTCTCGGTACTCCGGGTAAGCCTGGAAGCGACGATCGTCTGCCGACTTAATTTTGTTCACTCGAAAGTGCCTGAAGTCTTATCGGCGGGATAAAGCCTGAACTGAACTTCGTATCGCATCATGCGCACGCGGGGCACCATGGCTAGCGCATATTGCGCCGGCAAGTCCACTTCGTGGCTGATGATCAACGCCTCGACCATATCACCGGGCATCGCCAAATGTTGTTTTATCCAGCCCATGTACCGTAGGGCCTGTCCAACAGTTTGATCCGTCGTCTGATCTCGCTTCAATTCGATGACCAACCACCGTGGCTCTCGGCGATGTTTGGCAAGAATATCTATGCGGCCGATATCCGTTGGAAACTGATTTCCGGCTTCGGGATCATCATCCGTGCCGTAAATTTCCCAATCTTTGCCGAGCTCGGTGCGGTCCCAGTTTTCGACCAGAAAGCTTTCAAGTTGCGCTTCGAGGGCGAATCTGTCACCAGGGGTCCGTGGCAACCCGGCCGACATTGCCGATGTCTGGCCCGCCGGAATTGTCCCGAGTCTTTGGGGATCCAAGATAGCCCACCATAATACATCCAAGGTCCAAAAATCACTCCCAAGATCACTTGCAACGCGCGTTAGCGCGTCGTTGACCTTTTCGTACCGGGCGCCCGGTCTGTCGCCGCGTCCAAAGTCGGGCCAAAGCCCAAGTTTTCGAAGCGCGGCCTCAGAGGTATTGTTCCAGACTCCGTAACGGTCTGGATAACTAACCGTAAGGATCGCGGTCGCAATGCCTTTGCCAAGGCCGGGCACAGCTTTAATTGCGTCAGTGAATCTCTCGGCGATGGCTCGCTGTTCGTCGAGAAGTAGCTTCAACCCTTTACGGAGTTTCGGCATGTCCTCCGCCATGCCGAGCCCTTTGCGATACAGGCCGCTCCAGTGGTGATTGTTTTCCAGATAGAGAAATGGTGTGAATTCTTCGGCCGTCAACCCATCGAGATGGGCTAGTGAGAACACCGGTTGAAAGCGCTTGAGCACTTGGTCTTTTGGCACGATAGTCTCATCGTAGATTGGGTGCCCTGGCCTCAAAGCAGCGAGAGTAGCTCTTAGCTGGCCTATTGCGGACTCGTAGGTCTTGGGCGGCAATTTCATTCGTCGGCATCCTCACGCACAAGCATCCATGCCTTCTTAAGCGGCAGTTCCGCTTGGATTTCCGGGGAGAGCTTTTCGTATGTGCGGTAAATGGCCTGGACGAGTTCACTCTGGTCCCAGAGCCGCAGTTTGAATACGTGTTGCCGGGCCTCATTTTTCAATGGTTGTGTAAATCCTCCCCAACATACGAGAAGCCCCTGTGCCGCCTTGAAGGATTCCATCGTTCCGACAAGCTCTCGAAGCACTTTAACGTCCGAGGCGGTTTCGGTTGCCTTAACCTGTACGCACAATGCCGGCGAGTCCAGACCCAGCGGGCCTCGACCCGCGAGAATGTCCGCCCCGCCATCCGGTCCCGGCGCAGCCCGGTGCGTGATGTACCCCTCAGCTTGCAGCACGGCTTCTATTAGCCGGGCCAGCTCGTGCCCTTGAAAATGGGCGCGAACGAACGAGACAATTTCATCGTGCGCCGCTTGGCCCAGATCGATCCGCGCAGCAGTATCCGTCGCCTCAGCTTCCTCTTGGGCTTTGCCTTTTTGTGGAACCTCCTCATAACCTGGATCGGCTTTCCCGGAGAGCACGACCGCAACGCGGCGTTCTGCATCGTTTCGTGTGATGCGACAAACCGTCATGAATGCGCCGAAAGAGTAAAGCAAGTCTTGCTGGAACGCAGTGCGCGCCAGATCGGGCGTCACCCAATCCACGCGACGGGTATGGCGCAATTCACCGCTGATCTTCACGTATTCGTAAGGTCCCGCAGCGCGGCCGAGTGCAATCTGCCCCGGGCGAGTCTTCAACGGCAGGACCACCGTATCGCCGGGTTCAATACCCGAGTAGAACGCCCAAAGTTGCCGCGCCCGGGTCATGGCGCGATGCTCGTTACTCTGCGGGTCGGTGGCACGGAGCGCCGCAGCCACATCCTTGATGGCGTTAAATGCCACCAATTTTCCTATGTTCCGAAAACCGATGATTGCGCGACCCTGCGCCAATGCGATTTCCTCGTCTTCGCCATGTCCGCCCGCTCGGACGAGCCATACCTTTGTTGTTTTCTGGGAATTGTTCACTTGGTTACCTCCTTCAACATGGCGAGGATGTCTTGCTCGACAGCCTTGATG
>DAIDBG010000060.1 GCA_027310225.1 bacterium
CGAATACGTAACGGCCGCTCTCGACGTCGGACTGCTCGGGGACGAATGCGGTGCGGGCCGCGACCGTGATCCGGTACTTGTGTTCGGGCATGGGCCGATTTTTGACCATTTCACCCGCCGCGCGCAAGCGCGTGGCAGAACAGGTAAAATCCCGGCGTCCCTGAGAGGCGCGCATGGCCGGCACCTATCGCATCGCCCCGAGCATACTGTCAGCCGACTTCGCCAGGCTGGGCGAGGAGGTGCGGAGCGTGGTCGCCGCCGGCGCCGACCTCGTGCATTTCGACGTGATGGACAACCACTACGTGCCCAACCTGACGGTGGGCCCGCTGGTGTGCGAGGCGATCCGGCCGCTCACCACGGCGCAAATCGACGTGCACCTGATGGTGAAGCCGGTGGACCGCATCGTTCCCGATTTCGCCAGGGCCGGCGCCAATATCATCTCGTTCCATCCCGAAGCCTCCGAGCATGTGGACCGCACCATCGGGCTCATCAAGGAGCAGGGCTGCAGGGCGGGCCTGGTCCTGAACCCGGCGACGCCGGTTTCCCATCTCGACCACGTGCTCGACAAGCTCGACCTCGTGCTCATCATGTCGGTCAATCCCGGCTTTGGCGGCCAGAAATTCATTCCCGGCGCGCTCAAGAAGCTGCGCGTGGCGCGGGAGCGGATCGCGGCGAGCGGCCGCGACATCTGGCTCGAGGTGGACGGCGGCGTGAAGGTGGAGAACATCGCGGAAATCGCGCGCGCCGGTGCCGACACCTTCGTGGCGGGTTCCGCCATCTTCGGCACGAAGGACTACGCGGCGGCCATCGGCGCGATGCGCGCCGAGCTCGAAAAAAGTCGAAGCGCATGACGACGGCGGCGAAGGAGACGCCCAGGTTCTCTGTGCGCCTTCCTGCCTCTGTGTCACCGTGGTGAATACGACCCAGCGTTTCCCGCTGCGCGTCAAGGCGGTGATGGTGGACCTCGACGGCACGCTCGCCGACACCATCCCGGACCTCGCGGCCGCGGCCAACAGGATGCTGCGCGAAATCGGGCGCCCCGGGCTGGACGAGGCGCTGATCCGCACTTTCGTCGGCAAGGGCATACCCGCGCTCGTCGAACGCGCGCTCGCCGGCTCGCTCGAGGGCGCCGTACCGGAGGATATCTTCAGGCGGGCGCTGCCGATCTACGAGCGCTGCTACGCCAGCGTGAACGGCAAGCACACGACGCTCTTTCCCGGCGCGCGGGAGGGGCTCGAGGTCCTGCGGCAGGCGGGGTTTCCGCTCGCCTGCGTCACCAACAAGGCCGAACGCTTTACGCTGCCGCTGCTCGATGACCTGGGGATCGCGCGCTATTTTTCCGTGGTGGTCGCCGGCGACACGCTGCCGCAGAAGAAGCCCGATCCCGGACCGCTGCTGTACGCCTGCCAAAGGCTCGGGATCGGGTCGCGCGAGATGCTGATGGTCGGCGACTCGGTGAACGATGCGCAGGCCGCGCGCGCCGCCGGGTGTCCCGTGTTCTGCGTGACCTACGGCTACAACGAGGGGCAGGATGTGCGCACCCTCGACGTTGATGCTATAGTATCGTCGCTCATCGAAGCCACACGGTTGATTCAAAAAGCCCGGTCATGAACCACACGGATCACGGAATCGAGAAACGGACGACCATCGTCCGGGGCTGCCGGCGTCGCTGGCGCAGCTAGCACTTGCGCCAGGGCGCGCGCCGTCTGCGCCCGCGTTTCTCGACCGTTTTTCCGTTTCTTGTGGAGTGACTGATGACCGAAGCTGAATTCGACCGGCTCGCCGCGGCGGGCTACAACCGTGTGCCGATCGTGCTCGAGACGTTCGCCGATCTCGACACGCCGCTTTCCATCTATCTCAAGCTCGCCAACCGGCCCTGCACCTATCTGCTGGAATCAGTGGTGGGCGGCGAGCGCTTCGGCCGCTATTCCTTCATCGGGCTCGCCGCGGAGACGCGCATCGAGGTGCGCGGCGACACCTGCGCCGAGTTCCGCGGCGCGAGGAAGGCGGGTGAGGCGCGTTCTTCCGATCCGCTCGCCTACGTCAGCGAATACCTGGCGCGCTTCAAGGTGGCGCAGGACGCGGACCTGCCGCGCTTCTGCGGCGGCCTGGTGGGCTATTTCGGCTACGACACCGTGCGCTACATCGAGCGCCGGCTCGCTGCCGCGGTGAAGCCCGACCCCCTCGGCACGCCCGACATCCTGCTGCTGGTCTCCGAAGAGATCGCGATCGTGGACAATCTGTCCGGCAAGCTCACGCTCGTGGTTTACGCTGAGCCGGGCAAGCCCGGCGCGTTCGCGGCGGCGCGCGCGCGCCTGAGCGCGCTCCTCGCCAGGCTGCGCGAGCCGGTCGCGATCCCGGCCGACGTCCCGGGCAAATCCGAGCCGGCCGTTTCGGGCTTCGGCGAAAAGGCCTATCACGCGGCGGTGGAGCGCGCCAAGCACTACATCTACGAGGGCGACATCATGCAGGTCGTGCCTTCGC